>JAFBAM010000109.1 GCA_019247755.1 Sphingomonas sp. | reverse complement strand
GCCCGACGCAGTCGCGAGCGAGAATGTCCGGTCGGAAGCGCGGGTCGCGCGCGAGGACGGCCGGCTGATCCAGGTGTTCATGAAGCCGTGTTCGCCGCCGCTCTTCTTCGGCGAGCGGCAGGGCGTCGACCTGTCGAGCTGGCGGGGGAAGGCGGACGACCCAAAGATTGCCAAAATTGTCGAAAGCGTGCGCGCGGTTGCTGCTGGCAAGAAGCCGCACGCCGCGGCTGCACCCGTACGACCCTGGCTCAATACGCCCGTCCATATCGCGATTGCGGCGCTTGTGGTGTTGGCGGGGAGTCTTGCCGGATGGTGGTTGCTCACCCCGGCAAAAGCGCAGGGACCGCAGACGCTGGCCGTGCTTCCGTTTCGCGCCCTCAATTCCGCGGATGCGAACCTGGTCGATGCGATCTGGGACGACACGCGTGGCGCAATTTCGCGCAATCCGAACCTGAGGGTACTGGGGCCGGCGTCGGTCAAGGCACTGGCGGAAAAGAACCTCGAACCCGCAGACTACCGAAAGAGGGTTGGGGCGGATTATCTCCTCGACGGAAGTGTCGAGCACGTCGGCGACCGAGTGCAGCTAAAACTCAGTCTCACACGCACGAAGGACGGCGCGGAGGTTTGGAACGACGAGGTCGGGGGTAAGCTCGACGATGTGTTTGCCTTTCAGCAACGGATAGCCAACGAGGTCGAAGGTCGAATCCGCGGGCGCGTTGCGCCGGGCGGCGGAGCAAAACCGCAGAACATCACCACGAGCGCGGAAGGCTATGCCCTCTATGCCCAGGCACGAGCACTGATTCTCGAGCGCGGCAATGCCAAGGGTTCGGGGGGGGAAGCGCGTCAGCTTTTGAGAAAAGTTGTAGCGATGGATCCGAACTTTGCCCCAGCGTGGGCCGATCTCGCGCAGTCGCTTGGATACGGGGCAAATCCAGATCAGACGAGAGAGGCGCTCGGCTACGCCCAGCGCGCCCTACAGTTGGCGCCCAACCTCGGGCATGCGCATGCCGTATTGGCCATGGTAAGAGGCACCCCGCCGGAATTCGAAGGCGAGCTTCGGAAGGCAATCGAGCTAGATCCGGGCGATCAGGAGGCGTGGTCATGGCTCGGTAATTGCCTGTCCCAACAGAACCGACTGAAGGACGCGCTGGCGGCTTATTCGCGTGCAGTCGAGATAGAACCCCTGTTCTGGCCGGCAATTGGGAACAAGATCAACTTGCTGACGACAATGAATGACTCGGCGGCGCTAAACTCTGAACTGGCGCGGCTGGAAAAGCTTGGCGACCCCATCTTCATCTCCAAGGCGAAGGCCTGGATTTCAATAAACACCGGTCACCCCGCTGACGGCATTCGCAGGCTGCTCGACCTGAAGCTGCGGCACGCTGATCAGTCCGGGTGGATTGAGAACCACCTTGGCGGGGCGCTCCTAGCGCTCGGTTTCTTCGATGAGGCCTCGACAGTTTGGTCGTGGCCTCCTGATACGTCGGCTCAATACCGGGGTGACCCCGGCCCACCCAATCTTGTCAAATGGGGCTATGACAACCGACCCAAGGAGTTTTGGCAGGACAAGGACGCACCAGCCTTGTTCGGCCGTCTCTTTGCAAAACATGGGAGGCTGAAAGAATATCGGCAGTTCTATACTGCTTCGTTCAAGAGCCCGGACGAACTTGTAGCCATGTATCCGGCCGCTCAACGCTTCACCACTCTCGCTCCGACAATCGCCGCAGATCTTCGCGCTGCTGGAGAGGTCGACGCCGCTCAAGCAATTTTGGCGCGCGCGGACTCAATGATCAGCAATCTGTTGAAGAACGGCCCTGAGACGACCGACATTTCCTTCCAGCTGGCATTTCTCCGCGCGGCCGAAGGGAACGACGATGAGGCGATGACGAGGCTCCGACGAGCATTTGACGCAGGTTGGCTGCCGGACCGGTCGTTCTACGCCACCGACATCGCCGACGAGCCGGCATTTGCGCACCTGGTGAACCGCCCCGATTTCCAGGCCCTTCGCAAGCGCATCCTGGCCCGCATCGAGGAGGAGCGGCGCAAGGTCCCGCTGGACCTGCTCCATCGCGCCTATCCGGTTCCGACTAACACGAAACAGATCGCCGCCTGAACGGAGGTTCCAATCCGCGCGCCGGCATGCAACAACGCTAGCCTTCGGCAGCGGGGGCGCTGATGAGTGGTCCGACCAGTCTTAGCGAAGAAGAATATCTCGAACTCCTGAAGCCGCTGGCGACGGAGCTGAGCGCCATGGCGCGCTGGGTGTCCGAGACCAACCAGCGGATGGTGATCGTGTTCGAAGGCCGCGACACCGCCGGGAAGGGCGGCTCCATCGACATGTTCGCGCGGCTTCTGAACCCACGCCAATGCCGCGTCGTCGCGCTTCCCAGCCCAAGCGAGCGCGAACAGACCCAATGGTATTTCCAGCGCTACATCGAGCATCTGCCCGCAAGCGGCGAAATCGTGCTGTTCGACCGCAGTTGGTACAACCGCGCCGGCGTCGAGAAAGTCATGGGCTTCTGCACGCCCGACCAGACGCAAGATTTCCTCAACGCCGCCCCGGAGTTCGAGAGGCACCTGGTCGACGACGGCATGCTGCTGTTCAAATATTGGCTTTGCTGCGACCAGGCGGTGCAGGAGGCGCGCTTCGAGAATCGGCTGAACAGCCCGGTGAAGCGGTGGAAACTGTCGCCGATCGATGTGAAGGCGCGCGAGCATTACGATGATTACACCGAGGCGCGCGAACTGATGCTCGCCGCGACGCATACGGATTTCGCACCCTGGACTTTAGTCGATTTTAACGACCAGCCGCTCGGACGGCTGACGCTGCTGCGCGACCTGCTCGACCGCGTTCCCGACACCGAATTGCCGCTCGCTGAAATCGAATGGCCGCCGCTCGGGCACGAGCCGCTGAAAGAGCGGTACGGCGTGCTCCAGCCCATTCCGAACTATCCGGTCGAGACCGCCGAGCGCGATGTCGGCGAGGAACATCACAAGAAGAAGCACCACCATCATCACGCGAAGTGAATGCGAATTGCAAAGGGGGGACAGAGGATGCGCGCAGGACGGCTGCTGGTACAGATTACCGCTTATTACCTCGTCATCGCGGTGGGGATTTATCTCGCGCTGAAGATCTGGCCGGAGCTGCGAGGCTACCTGCCGATCGGCGGCGTCGAGCAACTGATCAGCCAACCGAGCAAGAACCCCCTGGAAGCGAGCGAGGCCGTGCGCGCGGCCCATGTCGCCAACTTCGGTCAGAGTGTCTTTTGGCTCGTCGTCGCGATCATCGCGGCGATCATCGTCTCGCTGCCCGTCAGCTGGGTCTACATGGCGGTGCGAGGCGGCGACGAATATGACCAGTCGCTGGTCAACACGATCATCGTCCTGCCGATGGTCGTCACCGGCATTGTCATCATCGTCCAAAACTCGCTGGCCCTTGCCTTTGCGCTGGCCGGCATTGCCGGCGCGGTGAGGTTCCGGAACTCGCTCAAAAGCTCAGGCGACGCCCTTTTCATTCTAATGTCGGTCGCCATCGGCCTTTCCGCCGGCATCGGCGCGGCGGAGCTCGCGGCGGTAATCAGCGTCGCGTTCAACTATTGCTTCGCGATGCTCTGGATCACCGAATATGGCGAACGGCAGGGCATGAAGCGCTTTCTCGCCGATTATGACGGCATCGACACCGCGGCCCCGCCGGAGCCCGAGAAGAAAAAGGCCTAGTTGCTGCAGTTTTTGAAGATCTTTCCGCTGTCGACATCGGCGAAGAAGCCGTTGATGAAGTTCGCCGCTCGCGCCTGATTGCGAGCGTCGAGACCGGGGATCGTCGCGAAGACCCCCGTGAACTCCGCGCGGCGGGCGGACAATTGCGCTGCGATCGCGCGCGCCTGATTCATGTGGATGCAATAGCCGCGGTAGGTACGTTGCCTCACGCTATCAAGGTCGGGCATTTCGATCGGCGGTCCAGCATAAGGTGCCTCGACCAATCCTGAGAAATCGAAGTCGTAGGGGACAGGGATTGCAAGCGCGCCCGGCGCCTCGACCATCAGGCGGGCGTTGTGGCAGCATTCCTCGCCCTTTGGTGCGGCCCGCATCGACCAGTCGTAATTGCTGATCATATATTCGAAAACGGCGAAGCGAGCGCCGCCAAACGGGTCGATCTGCGCAAGCGGTACGAGGTCGCCCAGATGAGCGTTCGACATGCCGTTGCGCTTCGCGACGTCGCTGAAATCTTCAAGAAAGTATCCAACGCGCGAGATGTAAGGCTGACCCTTCTCGTCGACATAATCGATGTTGGCGAGCCGAGCACGGAAGCTCTGGTGCGTCATCAAATTGTAGAGACGGTAGGCCGAATATTCGAGCAGCACCTTCTGCTGGAAATCCTCCGAGCGCTTGCAATGGGTGACCAGTTTTAGCCGGTGCTGCCCCTGGAACAGCGAGCCAGGAGGAGCCGGCTGGGTCAGGTCGACGCGCAGCGGTGGGAAGTCACACGTCTCCTTCTTAAGACGCGTGATACCCCGCGGTGTCAGCGTGATCGGATAGGTGACGCCATCGACGATCATGGTCGCCGGCATCGGCGTCTCCGCGCGCTTGCCGACCAGCGTCGCCATCGGACCCTGGATCGTCATCTTGATCGGAACGTCGCTCGCGAAGAGCGGGGTCGGCGGTGCCGGCGCCTTTGCCTCGGCAGTCGTGCCCATCGCGGCCGCCGCAATTGCGAGAATCCAACCTTTCATCAGCCCCCTCCTCGAAATTACGGTGTTCTTGGCACCGTGTGCGGAATCATCCTGTCTCCAACGATCTCGAGCCAGCTCAGCGGACCTCCATAATAGCTTGAGATGCCGGTATCGATACGCGCGAGCTTTCCGTTACCGAGAAGCTGAATGCCCTTGAGGCTGGGCGTATGCCCGATCACCAGATGTTTAGCGCCGTAAGCGGCCAGCACCTCGTCAAGCTCTTGATCCGGGGGCAGCGCGACGGAAGGCGGTTTCATGGCCGCGCGCTCGGCCTGGCTATCGGGATCGTTGGTAACGAGGCCGCGGTACCACATCGGGCCCAGCGGGTCGGTCAGTATCGAATTCGGGCTGTCGTCGGCCCTGCGCATCGCTGCGGCAATGCGGTTATTGACCTCTTCGGGCGACAGTTTCGAATATTCGGCACTGATCCCACCATGCGCGAAGAGGACGGAACCGATCTTGACGATCGCCGGGTTCGCGCTCGCCCATTTGCCGATCCAGCCGGACGGCCGCCAGGCAGCCCGGTGCTCGATGAAACCAAGTGGCGTGCGCGCAATGAACTGGTCGAGCACTTCCGAAGGCTTCACGTTCGGATTCACCGCTCGCGCGGCGGCCTCGAGCTTCTTGCGGTTGGCCTCATATTCGCGCTCGCGGCGAGCGACTGAACGATCGTCGACGAACGCCGCATATTCGCCGGGGGTCGTGTAGCGATTATCGCCGACCAGGTTCATCGCTTCATGGTTGCCAAGCACGACGATGACGTTGCCCTTGGTCTTGGGCGCTTCCTGCTGAAGCAGTTGGAGGCTCTGGATGATCGCCAGGGTGCCCGGGCCGCGGTCGGCAATGTCGCCGAGCTGGACCAGCGTCGTGGTCCCACCGGTCCAATGACCATCCGGGCCCATGACGCCGGCTGCCTTGGCAATGGTCAGCCAGGCATTGAGGTCGCCGTGCAGGTCGCCGACGGCAATGATGCGCTGCGGGCGCTGCGCTTGTGCTGGGGAGATCAGAATCATGGACAGCACCGCAAACGCTTGGACGGCGATGCGGACCATCCGCTTAAGGCGGGCCGCTACGGTGCCCTCCGGCATGGCGTCACTGTAAGCATTGCAAATGCTCGCGGGCAATGATGTTAACTTCGACGGTTCCTGAACAGCCGTTCAGCAAGCATGCTTTATGTCGTGTTTTGCTTGAAGTCCCTCGGCGCTTCCACGATATTTGATGCAGCGAACGGGCCTTTTGCCCGCGCGAAGGAGAACAAATGGCCAATTGGCAAGACCCGCAAACGACCGGCACGAATGCCGCTGCGGTAAGCGTTCCGCGCGCTGCCCGCGATGTGGGCCTCCGGTCATACATGCTTTCGGTTTACAACTACATGGCGTCGGGCGTGCTGCTGACGGGCATCGTCGCCCTCGGTTTTGCGAACTCGAGCCTGATCAATTTGATCGTCAATCCGGCAACCGGACAGGCAACGCCGCTGTTCTGGGTGGCGCTGTTCGCGCCACTGGCAATCGTGTTCGGGCTCAGCTTCGGGATCAACCGGATCTCGGCGAGAACTGCGCAATTACTTTTCTGGGTTTACGCCGGCCTGGTCGGCGTCCAGTTCTCAAGCCTGTTCCTGGTCTACACCGGCGCGTCCATTGCCCAGGCCTTCTTTGCGACGGCCGCGGCGTTCCTTGGTCTCAGCCTGTACGGCTACACGACCAAGCGCGACCTCTCCGCGATGGGTACCTTCTTCGTCATGGGCGTGGTCGGCATCCTGGTGGCGATGATCGTGAACATGTTCCTGCGTTCGCCTGGACTAGACCTGGCGATCAGCGCGATCGGCGTGCTCGTGTTTGCCGGCCTGACCGCCTACGACACGCAGAAGATCAAGAGCATCTACTTCGCAGTTTCCGGAAGCGGAGAAGCGATGGCGAAGTCGGCCGTAATCGGGGCGCTGAACCTCTACCTCGACTTCATCAACATGTTCCTGTTCCTGCTGCGCCTGTTCGGCGACCGCCGCTAACCGCATTCGCAGGACGAACAAACAGAGAGGGCCGCCGGAGTGATCCGGCGGCCCTTTACGCATCTCTGGTCTACTCGTTCAGTAGGGCCAATCCCGGTCCTGCCAGTTTGGGTTCAAGCGGAAGTGGCAGGACCGGTCTTGTGCAAGCACCCGGGGGGTAAGGCTGGGTGCGAAAACAGATTTAACCGAGTCGGTCTTAAGCTCGGTCAAAGAAACGCGGTTAGCGAAAATTAACGATTGGAGCCTCGTTCGAGGCGGATATGGTGGCCGGTGAAGCGGCGGCCAGGAGAGCTCCCATGTGCGATAGCGACAACAACCAGGGATTTATCGTCGACACGTCCTTCACCCGGCGAAATGTCGTGCTCACCATCTCGTCAGCGGCAGCTGTGGCAGCATTGCCGGGCGTGGCACTCGCGGCGGACGTCACGGAAACCGACGTGATGGTGCCGACGCCTGACGGTACGGCGGATGCGGTGCTATTCCACCCGGCAGGCAAAGGCTCGTGGCCGGCGGTCTTGATGTGGCCCGATATCTTGGGGCTGCGGCCCGTATTCCGGGAGATGGGGCGCAGGCTTGCGGGCGCGGGCTATACGGTGCTGGTTCCCAATCCATTTTACCGCACAAAACGCGCGCCGATCATCACCGGCGCGTTCGACTTCAACAAGCCGGACGACCGCGCCAAGCTCAGCGGGCTGCGGGAGTCACTGAACGATGCTGCGATCGACCGCGACGCGACCGCCTTCATCACCTTCCTCGACAAGCAAAAGCAGACCAACAAGCGCAAGGGCGCCGGCGTCCAGGGTTATTGCTTCAGCGGTCCATTCGCATTTCATACCGGCGCGGTTCGCTCCGACAGGATCCGGGCCGTCGCGACTTTCCATGGCGGCGGGCTCGTGACCAAGGACGCCAATAGCCCGCATCTGCTGATCCCCAAGACCAAGGCGAGCTTCGTCGTGGCGATCGCCCGCAATGATGATGCGAAGCAGCCGGACGCCAAGGACGTGCTAAAGGCGACATTCGCTTCAGCCAAGCGCCCGGCGACCGTCGAAGTCTATCCCGCGGACCACGGTTGGTGCGTGGCCGGTGGGGGAAGCTATAACGAGGCGTCGGCGGAAAAGGCCTGGGCCGAGCTGCTCAAGCTCTATCGCTCTAACCTGGTCTGACGCGTTTCAGGCAGGTTGCGGCTGGGCAGGCTGCGCCGGCTTCAGGCCCATCTCGTCGATGAGCTTCTCATCGATTTCGGTCGCGCGCTTGTAGGCATCGCGCGCCTGCAGCCGGTCGCGGTAACGGACAAAACTCTCTCGCTCGGGAAGCATCCCGAACTGTAGCGGGAACATAATCTGCGAGCCGACATAGACGTCCGCGGCAGTGAAGCGGTTGCCGCAGACGTAATCGCGCTGGCTGAACAGCTGGTCGACCGCCGTGATCGCTTTCTCGAAATTGCCATAACCGAACATGCGCTCGCGCTCAGGCGTCGGGACCCAGCCCATCGCCTGATTTGAAATGGCGGCTTCCAGGGGGCCGGCTGCGTAGAACAGCCAGCGGTAATAATCGGCTTTCTCTTCCGCGCTCGGCCCGAGCATTGCGGTCGGAAATACGTCAGCGAGATAGGTGCAGATGGCGGCGCATTCCGTCAGGATGTGTCCGTTGTGCTTAAGCGCCGGGACCTTTCCGAGTGGATGAATCGCGAGATAGCGCTCGCTCTTCATCTGGTCGTAAGGCACAATTTCGGTCTCATAGGGCTGGCCCACCTCCTCGAGCATCCAGCGGACGATCCGTCCACGCGATTGCGGGTTATGATAGAAGACGAGGTCAGCCATTTCGCGACTCCCTGTTCGGAACAAAGCGCGAACTACTCTTCTTCGAGCGCCTGCTCAAGCATCTCCAGCATGACTTTAAGGCTGTTCACCCGAACCGTCCCACGGCCGACCGGCCCGAAATGCCTTTCGCGATGCAATGTTCGTCCATTCCGCCGAGCGAGCGCAAAATGGACGAGGCCTTCCTCATTGTCGGGGCCCGCGGGACCGGCAAAGCCGGTGACGCCGATCGCAACATCGGCCTTGCTGCGCTTAAGGGCGCCTTCGGCCATGGCGCGCGCGACCACCTCGGATACCGCTTCATTCTGATCAAGCAAGTCCGGCTCAATGCCGAGCAGCTCGGTTTTCGATTGTTTGGTATAGGTGACGAACCCCCGCTCGAAGCCGCGACCCGCGCCCTCAATGTCGGTCAGAAGTGCGGCGAGCATCCCGCCGGTACAGCTTTCCGCCGTGGCGACCGTCAGCTCGCGGTCGCAAAGCCGCCGCATCAGCCGCTCGGCCTGCTCGTCCAGATCGTCGGGAAGGGCAGGCTCGAGCGTTTCGCTCATCCGCGTTCGCCCTTCTTCGGCGGCTTGGCAGGGGCTGGCGCCACGGGCGTGCCCGCTTCGGTGCGCTCTGCAGTGGACTTGTCGCGCGCCGCGCGGAATTCGCTGTCCTGACTCCAATTCGGCCATTCGCGCGAATTGGCGAGCTTCTCGCCGACGAGGTGCAGCAGGTTCGCATCCTGTGCCATGCCGGTGAAGTTCCACTGCGGATTGAACTCGTCATCCGGCTGGTGGTAGCGCTTGGCGGTATAATCCGCCGCCAACGCATCGCCGCGAGCGATGCCGCCGTTCACCAGGTCGCGGCCTGACCCGAAGCTCAGGGCCGGAACACCCTGCTTGGCGAAGGAGAAGTGATCCGAGCGGTAGAAACCGCCGGTCTCCGGGTGCGGATCCGGCGTGAAGTAGCGGCCCTCGGCCTTACCGGCTGCGATAAGGTCGTCGAGCAGGTCGAGCTTCGCCGTGCCCGAAATCGAGAAGTTCTTGGCCGGCCCCCAGACGCCCATGGAGTCCGTGTTGAGCACGCCGACCGTGGTCGCCAGCGGGTAGAGCGGATGGGTCGCATAATATTCGCTGCCTAGGAGGCCTTTCTCCTCGGCGGTCACGGCGAGGAAGATTACCGATCGGTCGGGCCTGCGCTCGAGCGAGAAGAGGCGTCCTTGCTCGATCAGCTGGGCAATGCCCGTCGCGTTGTCGACCGCGCCGTTATAGATGTTGTCGCCGTTGGCGTCCGGACGCCCGACGCCCAGATGGTCCCAGTGCGCTGAATAGATCAGAGTCTCGTTCGGATATTTCTTGCCCGGAAGCAGCCCGACCACATTGTGCGAGGTGATCGTGCTGACGTTCGCGTTCGCGGTCGCGCTGACCGTTGCCTTGAGGTCGATCGGCTTGAAATCGCGGCGCTTTGCCGCAGCCTTCGCTGCTTCGAAGTCGAGGCCGGCATTCTTGAACAGCTGCACCGCGACGTCGCGCTGAATCCAGGTCTCGAACGGCGTGTGGCTGCCGGTGGGGTTCTGGCGGACGATGTCGAACTGCGTATTGGTGTTGCTGTTCTTCACCGTGTTCCAGCCGTAGGCGGCGGGAACGGTTTCGTGGACGATCATCACGCCCGCGGCGCCGCGGCGCGCGGCTTCCTCATATTTGTAGGTCCAGCGGCCGTAATAGGTCATGGCCTTGCCGCCGAAATCGCCTTCGCCGCCCTCGAAGTCGGGGTCGTTGACGAGGACGACGATGACCTTGCCCTTGACGTCCTGGCCCTTGAAGTCGTCCCAGTTCCGCTCCGGCGCCGAGACGCCGTAGCCGGCAAAGACAAGCGGAGCATTGTCCATGCGGATCTGGTTCTGCCCGTTCTGCGGCGAGCGCACTGCAATGTCATTGCCCTGCGTCAGGCGCATGCCTCCAGCCGCCGTCTGCACCGTAACGATCGGATCGCCGGTAAGCTCGGACTGGAGCAGTGGCACGTCCTGCGTCCACTTGCGCTGACCGTTTACCAGGTCTCCGCCCGGCTGCAGGCCCGCAGAGCGGAACTGGTCGATGATGTAGTTGACGGTCTTGGTCTCGGCGGGCGTGTTGACGCCGCGGCCCTGATAGTCATCGGCCGAGATCGTCTTGTCGATCTCCTGAAGCCGATAGGGGCTGAAGCTGCCAATCGAAGCGGCGGACACCGAAGTCGCGGCAAGGGCAATCGCGCTCACCGTCAGCCAGTGGAATTTGCTCATGGTCTCTCCCCAATCGGGCGTTTACGCGCCCGGCCTTTGCAAAGACCGGCGCGCCAAAAGGTTGCAAAAGCGCGACTAGTTAGCCGAGCATCTTGAGGGAAGCCCCTAGTTCGATGCGACCGTCGACGGCTTATCGCTTCGATATTTGGCGAACCAGGCGAGGATCGCCGACGCCTTGGCCGCCGCCTGGCTGGGCCGGGCGGCGATGCCGCCGTGGCTCGCACCCGGAACTTTCACCAGTGCCGTGGGGATGCCCCGCATCTGCAGCGCCATATAATATTGCTCGGCCTGGCTGACGGGCGTGCGGTAGTCCTCGCTACCGACCACGACGAGCGTCGGCGTCTTGACGTTGCCGACGAGGCTCAGCGGTGAATATTTCCAATAGCTCTGCGGATCCTCCCACGGACGTTCCTTGCGCCAGTAAGGCGTGAACGAGGCGGCAAAGTCGGTCGTGAGAGCGAAGCTGGCGAGCTCGATGACCGGCTTCTGCGTCGCAGCCGCGCGGAAGCGGTCGGTCTTGCCGACGATCCACGCCGTGAGCACGCCGCCGCCGGAGCCCCCGGTGACGAACAGGTTGTTTGGGTCGACGTGACCGGTGGCGATCGCCGCATCGACGGCGCTCATCAGGTCGTCGTAATCGTGGCTCGGGTAATTCTTGTCGATCTCGTCCTCGAATGCCTGGCCATAGGACGTCGACCCGCGCGGGTTGGCGTAGAGAACGACATAACCGGCGGCCGCGTAAAGCTGGTCGTCGGTCGAGAAGTTCGGGCCGTAGGCCGACCAGGGGCCGCCGTGAATCTCGAGGATCAGCGGATATTTTTTCGCCCCGTCGAAGTCGGGCGGGGTGATCATCCAGGCGTCGATCGGGCGCTTGTCGTAGCTCGACGTGACCGCGATCTTCTGCGGCTGGCCCATGACCTTGGCTGCAAGCTGCTGGTTGAGGTGGGTCAGCTTGCGGACTCCGCCACCGGAAGCGACGCCAATGTCCGACGGGTGGAGATTGTCGCCGGTGGTGACCGCGACAGCGCCACCGCGCGACACGCTGAATTCGCCGCCGCTGTACGGGCGGTCGAGGCCCGAGCCAGTGAGGCCGTTCGCGACGTCGCGGAACGAGCCGTCGAGGCCGACCCGGGCGACGCGGTTGCTGCCATGCTCGTCATAGAGAACGTAGATCGAGCGGCTGTCGGACGACCAGACCGGGTTGCCGACGTTGCGGTCGACGTTGCCGGTAAGCACGCGCCGTCCAGAGCCGTCGAGGTTCATGACGTAGAGCTTTTCGTCCTGGTTGGAGCGCGCGACGTCGTCGAAGCCGGTGAAGGCGACGAGGCGGCCGTCGGGGGAGACGACCGGCGAATTGTCGGGGCCTTTGCGGTTGGTCAGCTGCGTCGGCGTGCCGCCATCGATGCTGAGGCGGTAGATCTCGGACTCGTTGCGATTGCGCTCCCAATCCTTACCGAGATTGGCACTGAACAGGACTGCACGGCTGTCGGGAGTCCACGATACCTGCGCGCCGGCGTTGGTCGGGCCGAAGGTCAATTGGGTCGGCGATCCGCCGTCAGAGGGCACCCAGAAAATCTGCTGGTATCCGGGGCTGAAATAGCCGGCGCCGTCGAAGCGGTAGGTTACGGCATCGATGACCTGGAGAGGATCCGCCCATTTGGCGCCGTCTGGCTTGGGCGGCGCCGATCCGAGCCGCGTGCCTTCGTCGGGCACGAACATCGAGTAAGCGATGCGGCGCCCGTCGGGTGACCAGGCGATGCTGTCCGGGCTGTCGGGAAGTCCAGTGATGCGGGCGCTTTCGCCGCTTCCCATCCAGCGCACATAGAGCTGCGGGCTGCCGCCGTCGGCAGCGATGTAGGCGAGGCGGGCTCCGTCGGGCGACCAGCGCGGGGAGGAATAAGAACCCGAGCCGGCGAGCAGGGGGCGCTGCTGGCCCGTTGCGACGTCGACCAGCCAGATGGTCGAGCGCGCCTTGTCGGTCATGATGTCGTTGGATTTGCGGACGTAGGCGACGGTGCGGCCGTCGGGGCTGATCTGCGGATCGGTCGCGACCTCGAGATCGAACAGGTCGGAGCCGGTGAAGTAGCGGCTCGGGCCGCTTGCGGGCGCGGCGTTGATGGGCTGCGCGAAGCAGGTGGCGGCAAGCAGGGCGAGCGAGAGCGAGCGAATGCGTGTCACGAAGCGAGATCCCCCTCCGGAGTGAAGGCGCGCACGATTCAACTTTCGTCGGAAGTCCGCAAGGCCGTAGGGGAGGGTTCGGCGATACTTATGGTTCCATCCTGAAATTTGATTGGCTGAACGTTCCCCTTCTGTTCATCAGCCTTCCGAGTTTAACCTTAGCATTCTGGAAGCCGCGGCGGGTCGCCTGATCTAGCCGCGGCTCTCCAGACATGAGGTTCGGAGGGTTGGTGTGAGATTGTTCCTGTCGGCGGCCATCGCCGTCATGCTTGCCTGCCTGGGCGGAAAACCCGCCTTCGCCTCGAACCCGGAGCAATTGCGCGCGGCAATGAAGGACGCCCGCTGGACCGGACCTCTGCTGGCTTCGAACGCCGAGACCCTGCCGCAGGGCCATTTCTATACCGAGCCCTATTTCTTCGACGGCATCTCCGGCGGCGACCATCATCCAGGTTCGAGCGGCTTCTACCAATATGGCCTCACCCACAATTGGACCGTCGGCATGCAGCCATTCTTTTCGGTCGGGACGCAGCCGAACAACCGCGGTCCCGCGATCGGCGACTTCAAACTGCTGTCGCAAGTGAGGCTGAGTCATTTCACGCCCGACCACCAGGCGCCGAGCGTGGCATTGGTCACGAACCTGATCGTCCCGACAGGCAAGCACGACCGCCTTGGTGCGCTGAAGAACGGCCACGGTTCTGGCGCCCTCGCGCCGGAGGTTGGAATCAACGTGCAGCAATATTTCCTGCTGAAGAATGGCCGGCTGCTTCGCGCGCGGATCAACGTCCTCCACGACTTTCCGCTGCGCACGACCGTCG
>JAFBAM010000273.1 GCA_019247755.1 Sphingomonas sp. | reverse complement strand
TTGCCCATGATCCGGGCGTCCGGGACATATTCCTCGCTGAGCTCGTCGAGCACCGCCTGAGTCCGGAAGGGCTGGGCAATGATCCGCTCCTTGGCTTCCTCGAGACGGTCCGACGGGAGGTAGTGCGTAGCCAGCCGCAGCCGCATGCATTCCGCGCCGTCGAGGCGCGCACCGGTCAGCGCGAGGAACTGCGCGAGGCGGCCGCGTAGCCGCGACAGATAGCGGCCACCGCCGACGTCGGGGAAGATGCCGATCGTCGTTTCCGGCATGGCAAGAACGGTCCGCTCGGTCGCTACCCGGTAACGGCACGGGCAGGCGATGCCGACGCCGCCGCCCATTGTCACGCCGTCCATGAAGGCGACGCCCGGCTTGGGGTAAGTATATTCGAGGTGGTTCAGCCGATATTCGTCGAAGAAGAAGGCGCGGGCGGCGGCCTCGTGGCCTTCGACGTCCTGGCTGATCCCGACCACGTCGCCACCGGCGCAAAAGCCGCGTCCTTCGGCATGGTCGATCAGGATGATCCGGACGTCGGGATCGTCACGCCATTCGATCAGCGCGTTCGCCATGTCGCGGACCATCTGGCGGTTGAGGCTGTGCAAGGCCTTTGGCCGGTTAAGCCGCAACCGCCCCGCAAGGCCCTCTTTCTTCGTCAGCACATCCTGGCTGGTCACCGCCAAATCCATCACGGCATCATGACGTAGCGGCCGGGCGCAGGCTCGATCGGGTTCTTCGGCTTGCGGCCCGCGACCGTCTGGCCGCTGCCCTTCGACGCGAGCCACTTGGTCCACCAGGGCCACCAGCTGCCTTCATGCCGGCTCGCCGTCTCCAGCCAGTGCGCCGCAGCGGCAGGCTGCTTGTCGTTGGTCCAGTAACCGTGCTTGTTCGCGGCCGGAGGATTGATCACCCCCGCATTGTGGCCGGAGCCGCCGAGCACGAACTCGGCACCGATATGGCGAGCTCCCTGGTAGACCGCTTCCCATGCGGACACGTGATCGTCCTTCAACGCGATCACCAACATCGGCGTGGTGATCGCCGCGAGGTCGATCGGCGTCCCGCGGACCGCAAAGCCTGCCGGCTCCTTCAGCTTGTTGTTGAGCAACAGCTCGCGGTTGTAGCTCTTCAGGAACGCCGCCGGGATCCGCGCCCCATCCTCGAACCAGTAAAGCAGGTCCGAAGCGGGCGCGGGCTTGTCGAGCAGATAGTGGTTCACCACCGATGACCAGATGAGGTCGTTGGCGCGCATCGCCGCGAACAACCGCTGGAGCTCCAGGCTGTCGGCATAGCCTTGACGTTCGAGATGCTCTTCGAGCGCCGACAAATGGCTCTCGTGAACGAACGCCGCCCAGTCGCGCATGTCCGAAAAATCGACCAGCGAGCCGATCAGCGTGGCGCTGTTGACGTCCTTCGCGCGATCCTCGGCGGCGAGCCAAGCGAGCGCGATCGCGACCAACGTCCCGCCTAGGCAGAAAGCGAAGAGGTCAGGCGCAGTTCCAGTGCGCTTCTTCACCTGCACCGCTGCTTCGACCACGCCATCGACGACATAATCGCCGACGTCCTTGTCCTTGTGCTCGTCACCGGGATTGACCCAGCTGATGACGAAGACGGTGCGGCCCTCGTCGACCAGCCATTTGACCAGGCTCTGCCGCGGCACGAGGTCGATCATGTAATAGCGGTTCACGAGCGGCGGCACGTAGAGCAGGGGCTCGGCCTCGACGGTCTCGGTCGCGGGCGAATATTGGATGAGCTGGAACAGCTCGTTCTCGAACACCACCGCGCCGGGCGTCGCCGCAACCGTCTCACCCTTCTTGAAGGCGTCGGGGTCGGTCCGGCGTTGGACGATGCCCTTGCCGCTGCCGACATCCTCAAGGAGGTGAAGGAAACCCTGGACGAGGTTCTGGCCCCCGGTCTCCTTGGTGCGCTTCACCACTTCGGGGTTGGTCGCCGCGAAATTGGTCGGCGAAATGGCGTTCAGATACTGGTCGAGCAGGAAGCGCGCCATCGCCCCCTGCGAGCCATTGCCCGCCGCCTTCTCAACCGTGCCGCGCAGCTGCTTCGAGGCGAGCAGATAAGCGTCACGAAGCGCGCGGTAATAAGGATCGTCCTGCCATTCGGCAGCCGAGAAACGGCGGTCGCGCGGCTTCTCGGTCGGCGTTCCCGCCATGGCGCCGGTCCAGAAGTCGGTCCATTGCTTGGCCGCTTCCATCTGGACGTTGAGCAATTCCGCCGGCCGGGCGGCGAGCCCCATCGCGGCCTCGCCCGCAGCCTGGGCGAGCGCGAACGGATCGAAGGGAAGCGTCGGCTTGCTGCTGGCCATGACTATTGCCGAAGCATGTCGCGGCTGACGATCACCCGCATGACCTGGTTGGTGCCCTCGAGGATCGAGTGAACTCGCAGGTCGCGCCAGAAGCGCTCGATCGGATAATCCTGGAGGTAGCCGTAGCCGCCATGGAGCTGCAGCGCCCGGTCCACGATCGAAGAGCCGCTGTCGGTCGCCAGGCGCTTGGCCATGGCCGCGAACTTGGTCTTGTCGGGCGCATTGGCGCTGACCTTCGCAGCCGCGACGTAGAGCAGATAGCGCGCGGCCTGCAGATCGGTCTCCATGTCGGCGAGGGTGAATTGCGTCGCCTGGAAGTCGGCGATCGGGTTGCCGAACTGCTTGCGCTCCTTGGTATATTTGATCGCCTCGTCGAGGCAGCGCTGGGCGCCGCCCAATGAGCAGGCGCCGATGTTGAGGCGCCCGCCGTCGAGCCCCATCATCGCGATTCGGAAGCCTTCGCCTTCGCCGCCGACCCGGTTGGTGACCGGCACCCGGACCTCGTCGAAATTGACCTGCGCAGTGGGCTGTGAATGCCAGCCGAGCTTCTTCTCCTGCGCGCCGAAGCTGACGCCCTTCATGTCCTTGTCGATGACC
>JAFBAM010000176.1 GCA_019247755.1 Sphingomonas sp. | reverse complement strand
AGCCAGGTCGGGCGCACAAACATTGCTGCGAAGAGGGCCGCGTAGCCGAGCACCGCCGAGCCGAGCATGTCCGTCCAGTAAATGGCGTCCTTCGGCGCATTGAGGTCACGCGTCAGGGTTGCCGCGGCTTTCAGCATCGCGGCATCGTCCTTGGCGCGCACAGGTGCGCGCTGTGCGGAGACAGCGTCGTTCGCTCGGTCGAGGGTCGCCGTGTTCGTCATGGGCCTTTGCGGAAGTATGCCGTTTAGAAAGAGATAGTGGCGGGACTTAGGCGTCTCAACCTTAACTGGCTTTGAGCGGAATCAACCGCTAGCGCGTCAACATGAGCAGAGCGCCCGTAACGATCCGTCCTGTCGTCACCAAGAAGGACAAGAAGGACTTCGTGAACCTCGCCTGGGAGGTCTACGAGGACGATCCCCATTGGGTCCCCCCACTGAAGGATGAGGTTCACGGGCTGATCACGCCCGGCAAGAACCCCTGGTTCGAGCATGCGCACGCACAGCTCTGGCTCGCCGAGCGCGACGGGAAGGTCGTGGGACGGATCAGTGCGCAAGTCGACGACCTAGTCCAGGAATATATGGGCAAGGGCATCGGCAATTGGGGCATGTTCGAGGTGCTCGACGAAGCTGCAGCTGCGCCGCTGATTGCGACAGCGGAGCAATGGCTCCGCGAGCAGGGCATGAAGACGTCACTGGGTCCGATCAGCCTTTCGATCTGGGACGAGCCGGGACTCGAGATCGAAGGGTTCGGCCAGGATCCGACCGCGATGATGGGCCACCATCGGCCGGAGTATCGGGGATGGATCGAAGCGGCTGGCTACGAAAAGGCCAAGGACCTGCTGACCTACGAGGTCAACATTGCCCATTGGGAAGACCCGAAGATCAACCGCCTGATCGCGATGGGCGAGCGAAACCCGCACATCCGCATCCGCATGGTCGACAAGTCGAAGTTCGATGAGGAAGCAAAGGTCATCCTCAATATCCTTAACGATGCCTGGTCCGGGAATTGGGGATACGTCCCGCTGACGCCGGCCGAGATCGCCTATGCCGGCAAGAAGTTGAAACCGATCATCTATAACGAGCTGGTGCGCATCGCCGAGATCGACGGCGAGCCGGTGGCGTTCATGATCACCATCCCCGACATCAACGAGCTAACCAAGGACCTCAACGGCGAGCTCTTCCCGTTCAATTTCATCAAGCTGCTGTGGCGCCTGCGGAAGCCGAGGGTGCGGCGTTCGCGCGTGCCGCTGATGGGGGTCGCAAAGAAACTCCACCAGTCGCGGCTCGCGAGCATGCTGGCCTTCATGATGATCGAGTACACGCGGCGCGATTGCGTCGGGAAGTTCGGGATCAATGTCGGCGAGTTCGGCTGGATCCTCGAAGACAACAAAGGGATGCTGTCGATTGCCGAGCTGCCAAGCGCTCGGGTCAATCACCGCTACCGCATCTACGAAAAGGCGCTCTGACGGCTGTTGCAGAGCGCAGGTCACTCCCCTAGCCTGACTCCGTTGTGAGTTGCATGGGCCCGAGGTGGGCAAAGGCTTCCTCCTCGACGTCCGCCGGGCAGAAGGGGATCCGATGATGGCCGACGACAAACCAACCGCGGACGTGGACGTCACGAAGGAATGGCGCGCGACGCAGGGCCAAAAATCCAGCGCTACGCGGCTTCGCCTCTTTGCAGCCATCGCGTGGGTAATCGCGATCGGCACCGAGATCGCCGGCGTCGTCATGCTGCGCCAACACAAGTTCGACCACGGCAACCTGCCGCTGCTGATCGGGCTGCTCGTTGTCATAGCCGTGTTCGCGATTGCCGGCAATTTGATGTGGAAGGCCGCCAACAAGCACGATCCGGCCCGTCAGGCCGACGCGGCCCGTTTCTTCTTCCAGAACCAGCTCGGCGCGATCATCACCGTGATCGCCTTCCTGCCCCTTGTTGTCCTGATCTTCATGGACAAGGACATGGATCCCAAGAACAAGAAGATCGCGGGCGGCATCGGTGTTGTGCTGGCGGCAGTGGCGGCGTTCACGGGGATCGACTTCAACCCGCCATCGGTCGAGCAATACACCAAGGACATGAACACCTGCGCGTCGCAGATCAAAGCGGGCCAGCCGACAACGGCTTGTTCGCCGGAGGTCGCCGAGCAGGCCAAAGCGATCGCCGCGGATTCAAAGACGGTGGCGGACGCGACGAAGAGCGCCGCGAACCCGAATGGCCTCGATACGGTCTACTGGATCGCGCCGGAGAATGGCGCCAAGAAGTCGGCCGACCCGCACGTTTTCCATATCTGCCAAGGGGTCAGCCCATTGAGGGGCAAGACGGTGAACAGCGGCTCGGTGACACAGGCCTACTCCGAGAATGCCACGCGCATCACCAAGCAGATTCCGATGGAGCAGAAGCAGTGTGGGTTCGGTGCAGCTGCTGCAGCACCCGCACCCGCTGCCGGGTGATCAGTTAAGTTCGACCCAGGTGGGCGTGTGGTCGGAGGCCTTCTCCTCGCCGCGCGCCCACTTGTCGACGCCCGCGCCGGCCAGGCGGTCCGTAACTTCGGGCGAGCACAGCAGATGGTCTAACCGGAAGCCCAGGTCGCGTTGCCAGCAGCCCGCGGTATAGTCCCAGAAAGTGTAGAGCTTTTCCTCGCGCGGATGGAAAGCGCGCAGGGCATCGGTCCAGCCCTGATGCAGGATGTCGCGCCATAGCTCGCGCGCTTCGGGCTGCATCACCGCATCATGCTGCGTCGCGCGAACGGAGAAGACGTCTCGGTCTTCCGGCACCACATTCCAGTCTCCGCAGAGCAATGCTGGACGCTCCTCCTGAAGCAGTTCGGCGGCATGCTCCCGAAGGCGTTCCATCCAGCGAATCTTGTAGTCGAACTTTTCGGTCCCGATCGGATTGCCATTGGGCAGGTAGATTGATCCGACGACCACGCCCTGGACCTCAGCCTCGATGTAGCGACTGTGGCTGTCGTCGGGGTCGCCCGGGAGCCCGACGCGGCGAAGCGCAGGCGTATCGCCTCTGGCGAGCAGGGCGACACCGTTGAAACCTTTTTGGCCGTGCCAGACCGCGCCGTAGCCCGCTGCCTCAATATCCGCGATCGGCAGCGCCTCGTCAGCGCACTTCAATTCCTGCAGAGCGACGACGTCAGGCTTCTCGCGGTCGAGCCATTCGAGAAGACGCGGCAGACGCGCCCGGATGCCGTTCAAATTGTAGGTAGCGATTTTCACACGCATGCGCTTAGCGGCGCCTGCTCAGGCAGGGAACCTCGCATATCCGCGCTGGGTCACTCGATCGACGCAAGTTCGATACTCTTCGAACTCGGCATCGCCGGCATGAACCACGCCGACAGTTTTGTTCTCCTCCGGGGTCGTCGGAAGCAGCACGATCGGAACTGACGCGGGGGTCAGCTGAGCACCCTCTCCTGCCGCCAGTGTCAGGAGAATCCCGCTTAGCCACCGACCGCTCGGGCGGTTGAGCAACGCGACACGATATTGGCCCTGCCAGATAGTAACCAGGTAAATGGCGCCCGAGATGTTGGGGAAGGAAACGAAACCCTTCTGCTCGTAATCAGAGTCGGTCCGCGAAGCTTCGCTGAAGACCAAATGGCCATTCGCTTCGTCCCAGCTGATAGAAGTCATGTAAGCGAAGATGGAGCCGACCTCACTGAAGGACGGCCGCAGCGTCAGATACGTTCCCTCCAGCCATTGCACCGCAGGTCGCGCGTAGGCGCCCATTGATTCGGGCGCGAACAGCTTCGCCTCCGCTTGCATCGGTCGCGCCCGGAGGCTTGTGCCAAGTGCATCTTCGAGGCGGACGACCGTCGCGAGAGTGAAGGGGCGCCGACCGGCAAGGGCCTTTTCCAGCGTCGAGAGGCTGACCTTCGCCTCGTCGGCGAGCCATTGCCGCGACAACCGGCGGCGTGCGAGCTCCTCGCGCACGACCAACGCCACGGTCTCACTACCCTCAACGCTCAACTCAGTGTGCATGGACTCGAACCCCCGGGTGCGGACATCTCCGCACAATTCCGCACATTTCGTCAACTGGTTGCAGCGCCGGTACGGGCGAAAACGCGGATTTCCAAGTCTTTCTCGTGGCGGATGAACCTTGGTGGGCAGAAAAGGAGACCAAGCTTCAGCGTAGTGAAGTCAACAAGGGGACGTGACGTGTTCAGCAGTCGCGCAAAAACCGGATTCAGCGGCATGATCACCGTCAGCGTGGTCCTGCTCGCAATGCAGATCCTCACGGGCGTGCGGGCCTTCCCGCTATGAGCCCGCTGTGGTCGGATATGGCGCTAGCACGCGCCGCCTGGGCCAAAGCCGATGAACATGATTCGGCTGACGGGGCAAAGGTCAAACCGCTGTCGGCACCCCGTTCGACAGTGGCAAGCCGCCCGGTGCGGCGCGTGCTTCATCCCCGCCTCTCGAGCTGCGCGCTCTAGACTTCAAGAAAGCTCCCCCAATGCTCCCCAAGCTTAGCGGCGCCGCGCTGGCGCTCGCGCTCGTCTTCTCGCATCCCGCGAACACGGCGACGACCGATCCCGACCTCGCGACCGTGAAGGCTGCCACCGCGCGCTTCCAGGACGTGAAGCAGGCGATCGCAGAAGGCTATGTCCGGGATCCGATGGACGTGTGCGATACTGCCGCCATGATGGGTCGGCCTGCAGGCCTCGGCGGAATGGGGATTCACTATTTCCGGCCCGATCTGCTCGGCATCAAGGGGCCGCCCAACCCACGCGTCAATGGTAGTGGAACACACACCGATTTCCGGACCCCAAGCGTGCTCATCTACGAGCCACAGGCCGACGGCTCGCTGCAGCTCGTCGCGGTTGAAAATTTGGTGTTCCGTTGGGCCTGGCGTCAGGCCGGCAACGCTCAGCCTCCGACGTATCTCGGCGTGCCCTACGACCTTATGCAGGATGATCCGCACACCAAGGTCGATGAGGCGCACATGTTCGAGCCGCATTACGACCGGCACGTCTGGCTGTTCCGTTACAATCCCAACGGGACGTTCGCGCAGTTCAACCCGCGAGTGAGCTGTGCGGCGCACAAGACGTCGATTGCGTCAGGCGGCGCACCCGAGCACTCCGGCGGCCACTAGACCGAGAAGCTGGAGCCGCAGCCGCAGCCCGATTGGGCGTTGGGATTGGTGACCTTGAAGGCAGCGCCACCCAAATCCTCGACAAAATCGACGGCTGACCCCTTAACCAAGTCCAGGCTGACGGGATCGACCACCAGTTTGACGCCATCCGTCTCAACGATCTCGTCATCGCTCTCGGCTTCCGCCGCGAGCTCAAACTTGTAGGTGAAGCCGGCACAGCCGCCACCATCGACGGCGAGCCGCAGGATGGCGGGTTTCTGCTGGCGCTCTGCTATCCAGGCAACGCGCTTCGCCGCGTTCTCGGTCAGTGTGATAAGCCCGGTCACGAGTTCAAGATAGGAAGCGCCTCAGCGCCAGACAACTTAGTGCTGGCCGCCGTTCGGCCCGCCGATCGCGACCGCATCCATCGAAGCGGCACCCGAGCGGCGCTGCATCGCGAGCACATAGTCGGTCGACTTCATGAAGGGGATGGGGTTCACAGCGCGACCGTCAATGCGCACCTCGTAGTGAAGGTGGTTGCCGGTGGAGCGGCCGGTCGAGCCCATGCGGCCGATCTGCTGACCGCGAGTCACATGGTCGCCGGGAGACACGAGGATCGCCGACATGTGGCCGTAGCGGGTGGTGATGCCGCGTCCGTGGTCGACTTCGACAAGATTGCCATAGCCGCCGCTGTTCCAGCCCGCGCGAAGGACAGTGCCGTCGGCGGTGGCATAGATCGGCGTGCCGTACGAGCCGGCGAGGTCGATGCCGGGGTGCATTGCCGCGCCGGCGTGGAATGGGTCGGAGCGGACGCCGAAGCCGCTGGTGAATTCGACGTTCAACTTCACGGGCTTGTCGGATGGAACGGCAATGACGCCGTCTTGCAGCTGGTCGAGCTTCTTCCAGCTGTCGAAGAGCGCCTTGAAGCTGGAATTGGCGGCGCTTTCAAACGGGCCGCCGACACCTTGGGTGCCGACGCGGGCGGGGCTGATGCCGAGCCGCTTCAGTTCCGCCGCGGTAACCTGGTAGCGGACATCAAGCGCCTTGGCGACGAGCGCTGCTTGCGCGAGTTGCTGCTGTTCGACGCGGGCAAGCGGG
>JAFBAM010000100.1 GCA_019247755.1 Sphingomonas sp. | reverse complement strand
CAGCCGAGCGCGCGAAGCTCGGCGATGATCCCGTCGTGCCGCGGCCGCTCGAGCACGCAGGCGATGATCTCGCTCGGGTCGACGCCCTTGGCCTTGGCGATCGCGCGGACATTGTCGGCGGGGGACTTGCGCAGGTCGATCGTGCCTTCGGGATAGCCAGGGCCGATCGCGAGCTTTTGCATGTAGACGTCCGGCGCGTTCAGCAAGCAGCCGTTCTCGGCAATCGCCAGCACCGCCAGTGCGTTCGGACCGGCATGGGCGGTCAGCGTCGTCCCTTCGAGCGGGTCGAGCGCGATATCGATCTTGGGCCCGCTGTCCTGCGCCGATCCGACCCTTTCGCCGATGTAGAGCATCGGCGCCTCGTCGCGCTCCCCCTCGCCGATGACCACTGTGCCGTCCATCGGCAGCTCGTTCAGCGCAGCGCGCATTGCTTCGACCGCGGCGGCGTCGGCGGCGTCATTGTCGCCGCGCCCGATCCAGCTCGACGCGGCAATCGCAGCGGCTTCGGTGACGCGCACCATTTCGAGGACGAGGACGCGGTCGAGGACGTGGCTGCCGGCGGCACGATTCATGCGATGAGAACTCCGAACGTAACTGGTTGAGCAGGCGATAAGAGGCTCAGTCGCCCTCGTCCACCTCGTGCTGAAGAAGCTCGGAGCGAACGCGGACCGCCCGCCCGGCCACCGTTGTTTCGATCAGGAAGACGGCGAAGGCGCCGCCGATGGTGAGCATCGAGCCGATAAACAGCCACGCGATCTCCGTGCCGAGGCGCGTCCGGATAAGGTTCGCGCCGAACAGCAGCACCACGACCAGGCATGTCAGGATCGCGGACATGACCGAGAGCCCCGTGGCCCAGCTGATGAGCGACATGCGCCGGTCGAGGATCTTCAGGTCGGCGATCCAGCGGTCGTGCTCGGAGCCGCGGCTGGCGAGGAGCCGCGGCTCGATGTCGCGCGACCGATCAACGATCCGCGACAGGCGCGAGGCAAGGACGTTGAGGAAGGCGCCAATGCCGCTCAACAGGAAGACCGGCGCGAGGGCCAGCCGCACGATCTCGGCGACCGTGTTGACCGACAGGTCCGGCGAGGTCTCGAACATGCAGGCTCTTTAGGCGGCTTCGCCCCGTTCGCAACTGGCGACTTCGAGCAGCATCAGCCCGTTGACGACGAAGCTCGCTGCCAGGATCCACGAGAACGTCGCGACCAGCTCCTGCGTTGGGCCGAACAGGCTGATGACAATGGTCGAGATCGACAGGCCGGTGATCAGGAGCACGCCGAGCAGGAAATCGAGTCCCGCCGAGATTGCAGTCCAGCGGCGGACGCTGCCGCTGGTCTCGGTCAGCGCGCCGAGGAGGATCAGGCTCCGTAGCAGCAGCCAGCCGATGATCGGCACCACGCGCGGGAAGAAATGCGTCTCCGGATCGACGATGAACAGCAGTCCCGCAAGCGCAGTGACGATGCCGGCCGCCATCGCAAAGGGCCGTGCCTCGTGGCGTAGCGATCCAACCACGGTTTCAACGAAACCGGCGGTGATCAATAATCCGCCGACCATGTCCGCGGATATTGTCTTGCCGGCGGGCAGCAAGGCCGCCCCTGCAGCCAAAGCAATAATCGCGAATCCAGCGACACGCAGCGCGCGGACCCGCGTCTGGCTCGATAATACTCGCTGAACCTGGGTCGCCAAGGCTACCCCCTTTTGTCGTGCCGCGAACAAAGCGAACCGTTCGCTGGTTCCATCAGGGTGCAATCACCCCGAGCGCTTTCTTCCGGATTTTATAGTCGAGCGGCGGCGTCGCGCCCACCACTTCTCCGTCGAGCGAAACCGGCAACACCGAACGCCGGCTCCACACGCGCAGCCGCTGCACATTCTCGATTCGGACCATGTCGTCGTCGCGGGCGCGGTTGAACAAAGCGCGGATGCTCGCGGCTATCAGCCCGCGGCGCGTCTTCTTGCGCATCACGAATACGCTGAGGGCCCCGTCCTCGACGCTTTCGCGCTGGCCGGGCGCGCCAATATCCAGCCGGTAATCGTTGTTGCCGACGAACAGCAACGGCGTGTCGATCCGTTCCTTCTCGTCGTTGACGGTCAGCGTCAGCCGCTGGTGATTGAAGCGGGCAAGGGTGCGAATCGAGGCGACGATCATCGCCAGCCGCTTGCTCCGGCCGAGCCTTTTGCGCTGCAGGTCGCGGTCGATGACCATCAGAGGATAGAGGCCGATGGCGCTGTTGTTGATGAAGATGCGGTCGTTCATCTCGGCGACGTCGACGCGGCGATGTTTGCCTGCCGCGATCAGCTTCACAGCCTCATCGAGGTCGTTGGGAATATTGAGGTCGCGCGCGAAATGGTTAAGCGTGCCCAGCGGCAGGATGCCGAGCATTGTCTCAGTCCCAACCAAAGCTGACGCCGCAGCGCTGATCGACCCGTCCCCGCCGCCGACCACGATCAGCTCGTCGCCGCGCTCGGCGAGCGCGCGGCAGCGGATTTCGAAGTCGCCGCCGGAGACCATCTCGACCGCCGCGTCGACGCGCGCCGCGCGGAAGGCCTTGCGGACCTTCGTCGCGATTTGCGGATCGGCGGCGACGGTCCCGCCGCCACGGTTCAAGAGAACAACAGTACGCGCCATTGAGGCGCTAACGCGTCATCCCCGCTTTGGGCTGCATTCCCCGACGCGCTTGGCGTCGACGCGCATGCTCATGGCCATGCCGGCCATCTCGCTCGATCCGCCCACGACCTTGCTGTCCATGGCGACCTGGTAGGAGTTGGGAGCGTAGCTGCCGTTGAACGTGACGAGCTGCGTCATCTTCTCATGCGTGCAGCGCATCGCCGCGTCGATCTTGCCGCCGCCCATCGTGAAATGGTCGTAACGGCACTCATTCTGGTTGCCCGCGAAGAAGTTCTCGTTGGGCTTCTTCGCTTCCTCCGGGGTCAGGCAGTAGTTGCGCTCTTCGGAGCCGCGGCCCTTCATCTGGGCCTCCATGGCAGGCGGCGCTCCGGGCACATGCATGCTGACGATGGTCACCTTGGAGGTCCATTCGCCGGGCGTGACAAAGGCCGTTTCCACGCCCGACGCGCGCACCTGCTTGGCCACCTCTTCGGGCGTCGCGTTCTTGGCATCGACCGTCGGCGACTTGTTGCAAGCCGTCAGCGCGGCGAGTCCGGCAGCGAGCAGAAGCAAATGTTTCATGACGCTTTCCCCCTATTGTCGGGATGCACCATAAACGGCTGTCGTTCCGGTCACTAGCTGGCTTCGACGGGCCCTCCACGCCAGGTCGGGAAGGGGCGCTTGCCGGTCGCAACATCGAAAGCGGCGCGAGCGAGCAGCCGCGTGGAATCGAGGATCGGCAGGGGCGAGACGTCCGGCGTGATGAGCAGCGGAATTTCGGTGCAGACCAAAGCGACCCCGTCGCAATCCTCTTCGCGCTTCAGCCGGTCAATGATCTCGACATAGCGCCGGCGCGACGGTTCGCTGAACACGCCTTCAACCAGCTCGTCGAAGATGATCCGGTCGATGTCGGCGCGCTCGGACTCATTGGCGTAGACCGGCTCGATCCCGACTGACGGGAGCGCGCGCCGGTACACCGGCCCGTTCATCGTGAACCGCGTCCCCAGCACCCCGACCCGCGTCATGCCGAGTCGCGCCGCTTCGTCGGCCACGACATCGCCGATGTTGAGTCCGGGCAGCGGCAGGTCAGGCCCCGCAACCTCTAGCGCAATGTGCGCGGTATTGTCCGGGCAGGCGAAATAGTCGCAACCGCCGTTGGCGAGCCGCTCGATCGATTGTGCGAGGAAGGCGCGAACGGCGGCATGGTCTCCGGCGTCCCAGGCGGGCAGGATCCGCCCCATCGCCTCGCAGTCGAGCATCACGTCGGGATGCATGTGCGGGCCAAGCTCGCGGAAGCCCTCTCGACAGAAGGTGAGGAAGCAAAGGGCCGCCCCTTCCGCGCTATGTGCGAGAATGCCGAAGCGCATCCCTTGTCCCTCCGTTGTCCCTGCCGTCGCCCGCGACCATATAGCCTCGGATGGCGATTCAAATCCGTACTTCACTGGCCGAGCCCGAAACCGAGAACTTCGTCCCGCACAAGCCCGCGCGGCCCGACAAGGCCGAAGGCGGCAAGGCGTTCAAGCTCGTCGCGGATTACGAGCCGGCGGGTGACCAGCCGACCGCCATCCGCGAGCTGGTCGAAGGTATCGGCGAGAATGGCGAGACGAGCCAGGTGCTGCTCGGCGTCACCGGCTCGGGCAAGACCTTCACCATGGCCAAGGTCATCGAGACCTTGCAGCGGCCGGCTTTGGTGATCGCGCCGAACAAGATCCTCGCCGCGCAGCTTTACGGCGAGTTCAAGAGCTTCTTCCCCGACAACGCCGTCGAATATTTCGTCAGCTACTACGATTACTACCAGCCCGAAGCCTACGTGCCGCGCACCGACACCTACATCGAGAAGGAAAGCTCGGTGAACGAGGCGATCGACCGCATGCGCCACTCGGCGACGCGGTCGTTGCTCGAGCGCGACGACGTGATCATCGTCGCCTCGGTCAGTTGCCTTTACGGCATCGGCTCGGTCGAGACCTATTCGGCGATGACCTTCGACCTGAAGAAGGGGAAGCACGAGGACCAGCGCGAGGTCATTCGCAAGCTCGTCGCGCTGCAGTATCGCCGCAACGATCAGGCGTTCGCGCGCGGCAACTTCCGCGTGCGCGGCGACAGCCTGGAGATCTTCCCCTCGCACTATGAGGACATGGCGTGGCGCGTCAGCTTCTTCGGCGACGAGGTCGAGGAGATCAGCGAGTTCGACCCGCTGACCGGCAAGACCATCGCGTCGCTCGACAGCATCCGCGTCTATGCGAATTCGCACTATGTGACGCCTGGCCCGACGCTCAAGCAGGCGATGGAGGCGATCAAGCATGAGCTCGCCGAGCGTCTGAAGGAACTGAATGCCGAAGGGCGGCTGCTCGAGGCGCAGCGGCTGGAGCAGCGCACCAACTTCGACCTCGAGATGATCGCCGCGACGGGCTCCTGCGCGGGCATCGAGAATTACTCGCGATTCCTGACCGGTCGCCTCCCGGGCGAGCCGCCGCCGACACTGTTCGAATATCTCCCCGACAATGCGCTTCTGTTCATCGACGAGAGCCACCAGACGGTGCCGCAGATCGGCGCGATGGCGCGTGGCGACCACCGGCGGAAGATCACGCTGGCGGAATATGGCTTCCGCTTGCCGAGCTGCATCGACAACCGCCCGCTGCGCTTCAACGAATGGGACGCGATGCGGCCGCAGACGACCTTCGTCTCGGCGACCCCAGGCCCGTGGGAAATGAACGAGACCGGCGGCGTCTTCTCCGAGCAGGTAATCCGCCCGACCGGCCTGATCGACCCGCCGGTCGAGATCAAGCCGGTCGAGGATCAGGTCGACGACCTCGTCAACGAGGCCAAAATCACCGCGAAGAAGGGCTATCGCACACTCGTCACGACGCTGACCAAGCGTATGGCCGAGGATTTGACGGAGTACCTCCACGAAGCAGGCTTGCGCGTCCGTTACATGCACTCGGATGTCGAGACGCTGGAGCGTATCGAGCTGATCCGCGAGCTGCGGCTCGGGGTCTACGACGTTCTCGTCGGTATCAACCTGCTGCGCGAAGGCCTCGACATACCTGAGTGCGGCCTCGTCGCGATCCTCGACGCTGACAAGGAAGGCTTCCTGCGGTCGGAGACCTCCCTCATCCAGACCATCGGCCGCGCCGCGCGCAACGTCGAAGGCCGCGTGATCCTCTACGCCGACACGGTCACCGGATCGATGGAGCGCGCGCTCGCCGAGACCGGCCGGCGGCGCGAGAAGCAGCTCGAATACAACCGCGAGCACGGCATCACGCCGGAAAGCATCAAGCGCCAGATCCACGACCTTCTCGCCGACGTCACGCAGCGCGACGGCGTCGTGGTCGACACCGGCGACGACGAGCGGCCGCATCTCGTCGGGCACAACCTCAAGGCTTATCTCGCCGACCTCGAGGAACGGATGCGCAAGGCCGCCGCCGACCTCGAATTTGAGGAAGCCGCGCGTCTACGCGACGAGATCCGCCGGCTCGAAGAGGACGATCTCGGCATCCCCGCTCCGGACCGCGTCGCGCCGCGCCCGCTCGGTCATTCGACCGAGGGCAAGCCCGGCACCCGCAAGGGCCGGTTCGGAAAGCAGCAGCGAACGCGTTTCGGCGGCCGCCGCGGTCTCGCTTAAAACTTCGCCTTCAGGCCCAGCTGGGCACCTGTCTCGTTGCCCGTCTTGCGGCTGAATGTCGTCGAGACGAACGCGTCGATGCTGATGCCCGGCGCCAGCGTGGCGGCGGCGCCGCCCGAAACGCGCGCGTAGGTCTGCTTCGGACCCGGAACGTCCCAGGTGTTGACGATGCCTGGCGCACTGGTTTGGGCGAAGGTGATTGCGCGGTCATCGCCGGTAAAATCGCGCTCGGCCGTCACGTCCAGGAAGGGCTTCAGTCCCGCGAACTCGCCGCGGACCTCGATGCCGGCCTGACCGTCGAACGACTTCAGGCTCTGGCTGCTGACATTGAGGGTCAGGGCGGGGTCGCCCGCCTCCGTATAGCCATCGACCTTGGCGCGGGCATAGTCGACCGCGACGATCGGCCCAACCTTCAGTCCGCCGACGTCCATCAGGTAACCGCCCTTGGCTCCCGCCACCGTGTGATTGCCATGCGGGCTCGCATCCATCCCCTGGACGACGCCCGCTCGGGTGATGTCGTTATGGTCCTTGCCGTAGCCGAGATAGGCTTGGCCGAAGAGGCCGTTCATCGACAGGCTGCCGTAGGCCCCGATCTGCCAGCTGTGGGCGCGGATCCGTGCGGCTTCATTGCCAAAGTTGACGCGCGGCTTGCTGTAATTGCCGGCGGCGCCGATCAGGCCGCCCGCCATGCCGTATTCGGCGCCGATCGTCGCACCGTATCCGCGCACTTCGAAGGGTGTATTCTCCGCTGTTCCCGGAACGTCGTGCGAGAAATAGTCGCCGAGCGCATAGACACGGAAGCCTTCGCCGCCGTCCTCGCCGTAGATGTCGCTCCGGCTCGCCAGCGTCCGGCCCCACTGGCGCGCGGTGTCAAAGCCAAGGTCCGACGGAGCCTGCAGCGTTAGCGGCGCGGCAAGTTGTACCGCGACATATTGGCCAACGATCGCAAAGCCCTTCGACGTCAGGTGGAGATTGTCGACATAGAAGAGATAGGGCGCATTGTTATCTGTCACGCAGGTGGTGTTCGGTAGGGCCGGGCAGGTCAGTGCGGTGATCCCGTACGCGGCCGGATTGGCGTTGATCGAGCCAAGCACCTTGGTGAGGTCGAGGTAATGAACGATCGAGCCGCTACTCGCATAGCCGGCCAGCACCTGCTGGATGCCATTGTTGAATGCCGTTGAGTAAGCGGTCCGGATGGCTGCTCCGCTCGGATTGCCCGCGATTTCCGGTAGCTGGCCGGTGTCGCCGGCGAGGAAGCTGATCGTCGGTTGTCCCTTCTGCATCACCAGGTTGAAATTCTGCTGGAAGCTGGTGACCGCGGTAGCCGCCGCGGCCGGTGCGCCCGCGAGCGTTCCGCCGGTCTGCTGGTAGTTGCGTGCGTCGTTGCCGCCGATCGAAACCGCGACAAGGTCGCTGCGGGTCAGCGTGGTGTTGACGGTCGGGAAGCCGAGCGCTCCGCCGCCGGCGAGGAATTGCTGAACTTCGAAGGTGAAGCCTGGCAGGCCAACCGTCTGATTATTGTTGTCGGTTCGCGCTCCGCCGATGGCGAAGTTGAATTGCGGGACCTGGAGGATGTTGGTCAGCGTATCCACATAGTTGCTGCCGCCCGAGAAGCGCCCGGTGGTGTAGATGCCGGTGGTTTGCGGGTTCACGCCCGCCAGCCGGAGCGCGTTGCCGGTATCGGCATAGGAATCGCCGAAAACGACAATCCGGCTGATCTCCTGCGCCGCGGCCGGCGTCGCGAGGGCAACTAGCGATGCGCATGCGAGAGCGCGCGAAACTCGACGATACTTTGACATAACCCCTCCATTCGGCCGCACGACGTGCGGGACCAAGACTCCGCTACGAGCATGGTCGCGATTATCGACATTCGTGCAAGTAGTGTCGCGCACGCCTGAGCAATCGCGCGGCGGGGTGCAGCAATTCGGCAACAGCAATAAGCGGGCGGCGCGTTACCTTCGCCGCCCTAGCTCAGATCAGCGAAGCACACCTTTCGCGGCCATCGCCCGCGCATAAAGGAACAGCGCGACCGTGATCACGATGATCACGTACGGCATCACCTTGAACATCGCTCCCGTCGCACCGGCAAGCGGCGGCGCCATCGCAATCTGCCAGCCAAGGCTGACGATCGCGCCGACCATCGAAATACCGAAGGCCCAGACCGCCCAGCGATTACGGATCAGCAGAAGTACGGATCCTGCGAGGCCCAGCCACACGCCGAGGCCCCATCCGATCTGCACAAGCAAGGGCATGTTATCGACCCACGCCAGCGCCGCGTTCGGATCCACGCCCGGCATCGACTGGGCGACGTAATCCAGGTTGCGCATGCGGGTCATCGTATAATCGTAAGAGCCGAAGCAGCTCCAAAGGAGCGACAGGATGCCAACGATCCAGAGATGGACCGGAGTGCGGCTTTCGGCAGTCGTTGCCATGAGTTTCCCCTCCAACGGGCACGCGATCGTTTCGCGGCGGTAAGGATGAGGCTCCCAAAGTGATTTGACGTCAAGGCCTCACGGCCAAGCCCTTCAACTGACGGCGATTTCCGTCTTCAGGACTTCGCTGATCGCGCCAGCCAATGCGTCCATTTCATAGGGTTTCTGGAGGATCGGGAAGCCGTGGCCTGAGCTCAGTTGCTCGCTGTAGCCGGTCGTCAGCACGATCGGCAGCTCGGGAAAGCGATCGCGGACCTTGCGGGCGAGCTCGATTCCGCTGATCCCGCCGGGCATGATGATGTCCGACAGCACGAGGCTCGGACGGTCGCCGCCGGCGAGGCGTTCCAACGCCTCCTTTGCACTGTGGGCGACGATGCTGTCGAAACCCAGCTCTGCCAGCATTCCCGCCGTCAGCTCGGCGACCAGCATGTCGTCCTCGACCAGGAGCACGCGCCCCAGCGATTGGGCGCCGTTGAGCTTCGGCTCGGTTCCTACGGTCGACTTGCTGGCGGGGAGGTAGAGCGTGAAGGTCGCGCCCTTGCCGGGCTTGGAATCGACCGCGATTGCGCCGCCGATCTGCTTCGAAAAGCCGAAGACCTGGCTGAGCCCCAGCCCCGTGCCCTCGCCGAAGCTTTTTGTCGTGAAGAAGGGCTCGAACACCCGGTCCATCACTTCAGTCGACATGCCCTCGCCGGTATCCGAAACCTGGAGCGCGACATGCTCCCCCTTGAGGCCCTCGGGCGTTCCGTTGAGCACGACGTTGTGAGCGGTCAGCTTCAGCATCCCGCCCTCCTTCATCGCGTCGCGCGCATTGAAGGCGAGATTCAGGATCGCGAGCTCGAGTGCTCCGGCGTCGGCGTCGATCGGCCACAGCTGGTCGGAGAACTCGGTTACGACCTCGATATTGCTGCGGAGCGATGGCCGCAGCAACGTCGTCACGTCGGCGAAAAAGGCCTTGAGGTCGATCTGCTTGATCTCGAGCTGCTGCGCGCGAGCGAAGGCAAGCAGCTGCTTGGTCAGGCCCGCGCCGCGCTGGGCAGAGTTGCGAACGCCATCGAGCATCCGGCGGACCTTGTCCGGGTTATCGATGTTGCGGATGGCGAGCTCGGTGGCGCCGAGGATGGCGGTCAAAAGGTTGTTGAAGTCATGGGCCAGCCCGCCGGTCAGCTGCCCAAGCGCCTCCATCTTCTGCGACCGGAACAACTGTTCGCGCGATTCCTCGAGCCGGAGCTGCGCCTCGCGCTTCTCGGTCATGTCGCGGGTGATCTTGGCGAAGCCGACGAGCTTGCCCTGGTCGTCGTGGATCGCGTCGATGACGACGCTCGCCCAGAACCGCGTGCCGTCCTTGCGGACCCGCCATCCTTCGCCTTCGAACCGCCCGTCGCGCCGCGCGATGTCGAGGACCTTCTTCGGCGTGCCCACTTCGCGGTCCTCGTCGGAATAGAAGCGGCTGAAATGCTCGCCCATGATTTCGTGGGGGCCGTAGCCTTTGATCCGCTCGGCGCCCGGGTTCCAGCTTGTCACATGCCCATCGGGATCGAGCATGTAGATCGCGTAGTCGACGATCGACTCCACCAACCTCCGGAATGCTTCGTCGGAAATCCGTTCCCTGGCCTTCTCGGTCGTCGCCAAGCCGCTTAGCTCCTTACGCGTGCGCAACGGCCGCACTCCCCGTTAAACTCACAACCCCCAACTCGGGTCGCGGTTGCACTTTTGTTGCAGCAGGTGAGGTCACCGATGCTCCTTGGCCAGCCGGCTCATGAGGATTGCGGCGCGCTTGGCCTGCTTGAAGATCGAGGGCACGTCGACCTTCTCGTTCGCGGTGTGCGACCCGTCGCTCGAAGGACCCAGGCCGACCAGCCCGGCGACATCCGCGGCGACGAAGCTGATGTCGCCGGCGCCGCGCTTGGCCGGATCGAGCTCACCCATCTGCGCCAGCCCCATGTCGGCATTGACGACGTTGAGCCTGGCCAGCAGCGCGCGGTTCGCTTCCGTCGGGGGCATCGGCGGATAACTGTCCTCGTCGAACGTGATTTCGGCATGCGCTCCGGCGAGCGGCTGGCCGACGATCGCGCGCATCTTCGCACGCGTCCGATCAATCTGATCCTGGCTGATCGCGCGAAGGTCCCCGCGCGCCACCGCGGTCGCGGCGATGATGTTCGTCTTACCCGTCGCCTCGAGGCGGATGCGATCGGCATCGAGCTTCGCCGTCTGCCCGCCGCCGACGATCCCGACGTTATACGTCAGCTTGTCCTCGGGAAGCTCTCGCCGGAACTGGTCGAGGATCCGCGCCAGCTCATAGATCGCGCCATAATTGTTGGCGCCGACTCCGGCGGAGTGCGCGCTCCTGCCGGTCACCGTTACTGTCCAACTCCCGGCGCTTCGCCGCGCGATCGAACCCATGTCGACCGGTCCATTGGGCCCGTCGTCGGTCGACAGATCCTCAAAATCGAGCGCCACGTCGGCTTTTTTGCCCTCGGCAATGAGGTCGCGGCGCGACACCGTCAGCGGATTGCCGGCATCCTCTTCGTCGCCGGTCAGGAAGACCGTGATGTTGGCTTGTCTAAGCGTACCGGCGGCCTGCATCGCGCGGAGCGCAGCGACGATTACGGCGATCCCCCCTTTGTCGTCGCCCGCGCCCGGGCCGTGCGCCCAGTTTCCATCGGGGGTCCAGTGCTGGAACGGGGAGTCCGGTTCGAA
>JAFBAM010000069.1 GCA_019247755.1 Sphingomonas sp. | reverse complement strand
CGCCGAATGAGCTCGCAGACTCGCGCCGAGGACCGGTTCGACCTGTCGCGCTGGCGGATCGCCGGCAATGGCGCCGACATGATCCGCCCGGACGTCATGCAGGCGTTCGTCGACAGCTTCGACGCCGCTGGTTTTCCCGCGTCGGCCTTCTGCCCGAGCTATGGTCTCGCCGAAGCGACACTTGCGGTATCGCTGATGCCGCCGGGAGAAGGCATCCGCCTCGAACTGGTCGAAGAGAACGAACTCTCCGGCTGCGCTCCGGACGACGAAGATCGCCCGCGCCGTTATCGCGCCGTCGTCAACTGCGGGAAGCCTGTCACCGGCATGGAGATCGAGATTCGCGGGCCCGGCGGTGAGGTGCTACTCGACCGTGGCATCGGCAAGGTTTTCGTGCGCGGCGCGTCAGTCATGCACAGTTATTTCCGCGACGAAGATTCGACCAAGGCCTGCCTCAGCGATGACGGGTGGCTGGACACCGGCGACATGGGCTACATGTCGAACGGCTACATTTTCATCGTCGGCCGCGCGAAGGACATGATCATCATCAATGGTCGCAACCACTGGCCGCAGGATATCGAATGGGCCGTTGAGCAGCTGCCCGGCTTCAAGTCCGGGGACATTGCTGCGTTTGCCATCACTGGCCCAAGCGGCGAGGAAACGCCGGCAGTCCTGGTTCATTGCCGTGTGTCGGACAATGAAGAGCGCGGACGCCTTCGTGATGAGATCCGGGAGCGCGTTCGGGCAATTACCGGCATCACCCCGGTCGTCGAGTTGGTCCCGCCGCGCACCCTGCCTCGCACCAGCTCAGGCAAGCTATCGCGCACCAAGGCGCGCAACCTCTATCTCAGCGGTGAAATCCAGCCGTACGACATCGCCGCTTAAGTCGAATCCAACAATTTAATCCACGTTAAGGTCTATCCAGTACAGCCGATGCTCTTGGGCACTGGGGGTTCGTTTCATGCAGCGCGTGCATGGTTGGATCGGTCGGAAGGACCGCCATCCTGTATCGCTCGACGCGGTCGTGTACCGCGACGAGGGCGAGAGCGCGCCAGTTCGACTCACCAACCTGACGGATGAGGGCTGCCGGATCGAAGCCGACCACCATTTCCGAATCGGTGAGCGCGTCGAAATCGCGATCCCCGGCGTCGGAAGAATGAAGGCGCAGGTACGCTGGGCGCTACACAAGAGTGCAGGCGCCAAATTTGTCGGAGATCAGGCTTAGCCTTCGGTACGCCGAGCCCAGGGAAGCATCCGGCCCAACACGCGGTCATGCAGCGCATAATGGTGATAGAGGGCCGCGAGCGCGTGCCCCAATGCCAGGATGACGATTCCGTACCCGACCTTCTCGTGAATTTCGCGCAACTCGTGGCGCGTCGGGCGGGGAAGCGCGTCCAGCGGCCCGGGAATGGGTACGCCGAACACATGGATCGGATGCCCCGCGGCCCACCCGACCCCCAGTCCGAGGCCAGCCTGCACGATGAGCAGCAAATAGAGCAGGTAGTGGACGCCTTTCGACGCCACCTTTACCCAACCGACTTCGAGCGACGATAGCTGGTGACCCGGCATCAGGCGCCAGGCGACCCTCGCGATGATGACGACAACAAGAAGCACGCCAAGCGAGGTGTGGAGGCTCTCCAAGACTTCGCGTGTTCCGCGCGAAAACCAGTCCCAGGTGAACGACGTCAGAAACTGGATGACCACCAGTGCGGCTGTGGTCCAGTGGAGGGTGAGAGCGACGCTGTCGTAAGTGGTGCCATCATCTCCGGCGGCAATGCGTGTCGCTGTGTCGAAACTCGTCCTGTCGGTCATTACGGATCCTGTGATGCTCCTTGCATAACGCTTCGTAGCCGCGACGGTCCCTACTGCAACCATTCGCCTTAAGTGACTGTCCGCGGCATCAATTGCGGGTGCCTCCCGGGCGTGCCAAATGAGCTCGTCAAAAAGGGAGTCGCATGCGCCTGTTACGTCTCGCGTTTTTCGCCGCCGCGTCGATCGCAGTGCCGCTCGCAGCGGAAACCCGCGTTCAGCCGGCGGTCCAGCCCGGCGGCGACATCCCACAATCCTTCCGCTCCGTCGCGCCGATCCCCAAAGGCGGGGATATTCCGGTCACGTTCAACGCGCCTCGCGCAGAGTTCCAGTACGTCCGACGCGAGGTCCACATCCCCATGCGCGACGGCGCAAAGCTCTATGCGGTGCTGATCATCCCGCGAACGCCGGGCCGATATCCGATCATGCTCGATCGCACGCCCTACTCCGCGGACAAGAGCACGAGCCGCGGCGGCTTCGGCCCGTGGCCCGAGAACATCCTCTCGCCGCTCTACGCCGAGCTGGTCCGGGCGGGCTACATCGTCGCGGTCGAGGACGTCCGCGGCAAGTACAAGTCAGAAGGCGATTACGTCATGAACCGGCCGGTCAAGGGGCCGCTCAACCCCACCGCGGTCGACCACTCGACCGACGCCTGGGACACCATCGACTGGCTCGTGAAGCATGTCCCCGAAAGCAACGGCAACTTCGGCTCGATCGGCACCAGCTACGACGGCTTCACCGCGCTGATGACCCTCGTGAACCCGCACCCGGCGCTGAAGGCGAGCGTTCCCATCAATCCGATGGTCGACGTCTGGAAGGGCGACGACTGGTTTCACAACGGCGCTCTGCGGCAGGAGATGATCGGCTACATCTACGGCCAGACCGGCAATAAGAAGTCCGAGGAAGAGTTCTTCACCTCGGCCTACGATGATTACGCGACTTTCCTCCGCTACGGCTCTGCGGGCGAATATGGCCGCGCGATGGGAATGGAGCAGTTGCCCTTCTGGCTCCGCCTCACCCAGCATCCCGCCTATGACGAATATTGGCAGGACCA
>JAFBAM010000055.1 GCA_019247755.1 Sphingomonas sp. | reverse complement strand
CGTTGAAATCATTATGAGCAGCATGTGGGATCGGGTTCGTCGATGCCCCGATCGTCAATTGCACGCCGCCACCACTCGCCGCGCTCGCGACGATGGTCCCTGATGGCAGGTTTGTCAGCGTCAACGACCCGCCCGTGTAGGTCAACGTGTGGCCCGATAGACTGACCGTGAAACCAGAAAGGCTGGCGTCCGTGATGAGGATCTTGTCGCCAGCGGAGAAGTCGGTGATCGTATCGCCGTTCAGTCCAGCTTTGGTGTCTTTGAAGGTGTCGTTGCCGGCGCCCCCCGTCAGCGAGTCAGCCCCGCCACTGCCGGTGAGTACATTGTCGGCCGAATTGCCGATGATCGTGTCGGCGGCGCTCCCACCAATCGCGTTCTCGATCACGACACCGCGCGCGATCGAAATATTGCCGGTCTGACCGTCAACGTTGGAGAATGTCTCCGGGTTGAGATTGAGCAACTCATTGAAAGAAGAACCCGAGAAATCCAGCGTGTCGTTACCGCCGCTATCGAAGATCGTATAAGCCGCGCGCGGATATTGCGCGGCGTCGTAAATACCGCCGGCGTTAGTATTGAACCCGTATGTGGTGTTCCCGGTCCGCGTCGTGGTCGAGAGCCCGTACAAGGACTGCATCGCGAGGATGTCGGCCACCATCGGCGTGACCGCAAAGTCGCGGGAAAATCCTTGGTTTCCGAAGTAAGTGTTCTCCTGCTGGTCAAAGTAGGACATGATCGACGTGGACCAGGCGTCGTTCAGGAACAGCGCATCGTTCGGGTAAGTCGCTGTGTTATTGTAATTACCCGCATGGCCGAGCCCCAGCGCATGGCCGATCTCATGGATATAAGTCTGGAAGCTATAGCTATAGAGGCTGGTCCCGTAGTTGCTCACCCACGACGACGAGATGTGAACGTGTGAATCCGTGATGATCCCGTTGGACCAGTTGGAAGAGGTTGAGGCGACCAGCTTCGCACCGCTGTTGTCGAAGGTAATCTGAGCTGTGCCGGTCACCTCCTGGAAATTGACGCCAATGATGTCTTTCCACTCCGCGAGCGCAGCCCGGGCTAATGTCTGCTCGGAAGGATTCAGCGCGGCGATGTTGACGGTGATCGTGCCGCCCTGCGTCACGTTGAAGTGATGGGCGTCAATCGCGCCGCCCCAGTAGCCGTTTACGAGTTGATCCGCGATCTGGTCGTTCGTGGCGACTGGCGGCGGCACATAGGGCTGGACTGAGAGCTGATAATTCCCCGTCCACAGGTCGTTGTATGCGCCGGCGTCGAGGTAATAAGTCCCGGTCGTCGGCGCGGTGAAATTGATCAGCGAGTTCGTATTGGTTCCAGTGACGATATCGTCGTTGGAGGCCAGGATGTTCGTCCCGGTTGAATCGTAAATGTTGAGATAGGTGTCCGGCACCCCTCCAGAACCCGACCCGGAGAGCGTGATGGTATAGGTCTGGCCGGCAACGAGTGTGACACTGAACCAATCGTGGTCGCCTGCGACCTCCAGCGTGCCGGACACGGTTCCGCCAACGCTGATCGATGCCGTGGTCGAAGTATTGCCAGGTATGTCAGCCACACTCAGTCCCCTCAGACCGGCGGATATTTACTCGTCCGCTCCGGCCACCCTTCCCAAGATTGAGATCAAATCCGATCCAACGCCACCGTCGGTTACTTTTTTACTGCCTTCGCCACGTCCGCTGCCAGCGAACGGGCGAAACGCTTCATGGACTCAGATTCTAGTTCAGCGTCCATCACAGCGAATTTGTGCTCCGGAAGCGCCTTCCCGTTCACGACCACTTGGGCAGCCAGCCGGCTCGGCGACAAGGCTTTCACGTCCACGGCGTAACGGACGCCCGGCGCCTCGACAGCAATCTCGCGTTCGATCTCGTGGCACAGCATCGCTCCGCCGGTGACGCCGAGATACTTTTCGCCGGCGATGACACGGCATTGGCTCATCGGACGTGCATCCACCGACGAACATGCGGCTGCCGAAAACAAGACAATGGTCGCAATGCTGCCTCGCATGGGTTTAAGCCTATGGCCGCCATGATGAACGGCAACTGACAATTTTCAAGTTAATACAGACTGTTACGCACAGCATTGGTCTTGCGAAAAATTCGCACAGTCTTGGAACTGGCTGGGGCGGCAGGATTCGAACCTGCGAATGCCGGTACCAAAAACCGGTGCCTTACCACTTGGCGACGCCCCAGCAGACGCCCGCTCCTTTGCGGGGAAGCGGCGCTTATAATGACCCACTGCGCACTTGGAAGTGTCGAATCGAAAGAAGCGCTGCGTAATGCCGCCCACGATTCCTCGCGAACGAAGCTTTAGGGCCTCGCGGACGCGCTGACCTGATCTATTGCCCGCATCCGGGCATCTTGTAGATTGCCGCGTTCTCGGGGAGAGTGCGTTGTCGAGTCTGGAACTCAAGGGCGTGCGCAAGGCATTTGGCGCCACACCAGTCCTGGACGAAGTCAGCCTGTCCCTGGAGCAACGCGAATTCATCGCCTTCCTCGGGCCCTCGGGCTCGGGCAAGTCGACGCTGCTGAGGATCATTGCCGGGCTGGAAACTGCCGACGATGGCGAGATCTGGCTGGAGGGGCAGCGCATCGACACGCTGCCTCCCGGACAACGCGGCATCGCCATGGTCTTCCAACACTATGCTCTCTACCCGCACATGAGCGTTCGTGAGAACATGGCCTTCGGACTGAGGAACGCCAAGGTTCCGCGCGACGAGGTCACCCGCCGTGTCGATGAAGCCGCGCGCGTGCTCGAGATTACGGCGCTGCTCGACCGGAAGCCCTCCGAAATGTCAGGCGGTCAGCGCCAACGCGTCGCCATCGGCCGCGCCCTTGTGAAGCAACCGAAGCTGTTCCTGCTGGACGAGCCCCTATCGAATCTGGACGCTGCTCTTCGGCTGAGGACACGGGTCGAACTCGCGCAGCTGAAGCAGAAAGTCGACGCGGCCGTGATCATGGTCACGCACGACCAGGCGGAGGCGATGACCCTCGCGGACCGTATCGTGGTGATGAACGATCGGCGCATCCAGCAGGTTGGCGCGCCGATGGAGATCTACAGCCGTCCCGCGAATGTGTTCGTCGCCCAATTCGTGGGATCGCCGGCAATGACATTGGTGCCGGCCGCGCTTGAGGACACCACTTCCGCAGCGCTGAAGCTCGGCGACGGCACCATCGTGCAGACCGGGATAAGCCGCGAGAGCCTGCCAGCAAACGCCGAGCTTCGCCTCGGCCTGCGGCCTGAAAGCGTCCGGGTGGCCAGCGGCACGGCATCCACCAAGGCGAAAGTCGAACTAGTAGAACGCCTCGGAGAGCGCACACTGATCTACGCGCTCCTCGCCGACGGCCAACCGATCACCGCTGAAGACGGCGCGCACAGCCGCGTTGCAATCGGCGACGAGGTGCCGCTGACAATTGACGGAGCCGCGGCGCACATATTCGGTCCTGACGGCACGGGCTACCACGGACCTGCAGCGTGAGTTCGCGGCGCGACTGGCGCGGTCTCTTGTTCGTCGCGCCGTTTCTGGCACTCTATTCGCTGATCCTGGTCTTTCCGTTGTTGCGCGGACTCTGGCTCAGCCTCAATCAAGTCGACCTGTTCGGCGCAGGCCATTTCGTCGGTCTCGGCAATTATGCGCGGCTACTTCAGGATCCGGTGTTCGGGACGTCGCTCCTCAACACCTTCGAAGTGACGCTGATGATCGTCCCCCCACTGACGGTAATTGCGCTAGCGCTAGCTTTGGCGCTCAACCGTGCCGGAAAAGGCGCGGCGTTCATCCGCGGCATCTTCTTCTCGTCAGCTGTCCTATCGGTGACGATCGTCACTTTGATCTGGCGGTTCGTCTTGGCGCCCGACGCGGGCTTGCTCGGCGATTTGTGGGGGGCGATGGGATGGGAACCGCTGCCGTTCCTGAGCGATCCGCAGCTTGTGCTTCCGGCGCTGGCGATCACGACGATCTGGTGGTCGGTCGGCTTTCCGATGCTGCTGTTTCTGGCGGGGCTGCAACAGATCCCGCAGGACATGTACGAGGCCGCGGCGCTCGACAATTCTAACGCCTGGACGACCTTTCGAAGGATCACAGTACCGTCCCTCCGGCGCACCTTGATCCTGGTGGTCATGCTCCAGAGCGCGGCGCAGCTGCAGCTGTTCGGCCAGTCTCAGTTACTGACCGCAGGTGGCCCGAGCGGCGCGTCCCGAACGGCGGTGCTCTTCCTGTTTGAAACCGCGTTCGGGCGATGGGAGCTCGGCTACGCGAGCGCGGCCGCTGAAATCCTGTTCCTGATCATCCTCGCAGTCACGCTTACCCAATATTTGGCGACGTCACGGGGCGAAGTCGATGGCCGGTAGGCGTCACCAGAGAGCGATGAGTTGGGCTGCGCGCGGAGCGCTTGGGCTCGCCGCGCTCATCATGATCGCGCCGCTGCTCTGGACCCTGCTGCTGTCGCTGAAGCACAATGGCGATCTAGTGGGCAACAGCGCCGCGGCGCTGCGCCCGCCCTACACGGTTGAGAATTACGTCGCGATCTTCGGCAATAGCCTGACGCTGCGATGGCTGCTGAACAGCGCAATCGTCGCACTCGGACAGACGGCAGGTGTGCTGATCCTCGCTAGCCTTGCCGGTTACGCATTCGCTCGGCTCGAATTCCCGCTTCGCCGCACATTGTTCGTATTCGTGCTACTCGGACTGGCCGTGCCGAGCCAGGCGGTCATCCTGCCTCAGCACCAGCTATTCGCCTGGCTGCACCTCCACAACAGCTACCCCGGGCTGATCCTCCCCGGCCTGGTCGCGCCGTTCGGCGTCTTCTTCATGACGACCTACATGCGCGGCATTCCGAAGGAGCTCGACGAGGCGGCGATGCTGGACGGTGCGTCGCGCTGGACGACCTTTCGCAAGATCATCCTGCCACTGACGATGCCGGCGCAATCGACGCTTGCGGTGTTCACCTTCCTCGGTGCCTGGAACGATTATTGGTGGCCGCTGATAAGCGCCACGCGCAGCGACATGTACACACTGACGGTAGGCCTCGCCGCGGCGCAGATGAATTATGCGCAGACCAGCGGCTTGGGCTATCTGATGGCGCAGGCGGTGTTCGCGTCGATCCCCATCTTCATGGTCTATATCGTCTTCCAGAAGCAGATCGTCCGCGCGATGGCGGGCGCAGCGGTGTGACAAAGCGGTCCGCCAAGGCATTCGTCGCTTTGCTCGCCTTGGGCAGTTGTGCCAAGCCGGATCACCGCACGCATCTCTACCTGCAGCGCTTCTTTGGCGAATGCGGTGCCGAATATGGTGGCAGCACCGATGTTGCGAAGGCCGAAGGGGAATGCGGCATCGTGACCGCGCTCGTAAATCGCTTTAACGCCGAGAATCAGGATGTCCGCGTCGACGTCAATGTCGTTGCCTGGCCGGGCTATCCGCAGCTGACCGCGCAAGTCGCGGCGCGCGATTCCCCAGACCTCGTGACGATGCACGAGGGCGTGATCAGCGACTATGCGTCGAAGGGGTTGCTCGAGCCAGTCGACCCTTATCTTCGCACAGCCGGGATCTCACCCAGTGATTTCACGGAGGCCGCGCGTCAGGGTGTCACCATGTATGGCCATGTCTACGGATTGCCGTGGGACACACATGGAGGGCTGTTCCACGTCAATACCGCCTTGTTCGCCAAGGCCGGGTTGATGCGTGACAGCAAGCCGGTGCTGCCGAACAGCGCTGATGAACTGATCGCGCAGGCGAGGCAGTTTCAGGAGCGTACTGGCAAGCCGTACCTGATCCAGAGCAACGTCGGTGATCCCGCCTTCGCGGCCCGCAACCTTTACACCTACATGATGGCGCAGGGAGCGGTGCTCTTTCCCGACGCGAAGCACATCCGGCTGAACACAAAGCTTGGCGTGCAGGTCGCCTCTTATTTTCGCCGCCTTAATGCCCAGAAGCTTGGCACGCAGAACATGGACACGCCGGGCGCCATTGCCGCCTTCGTTAGTGGAGAAGGCGGCATCTATCCCACGGGCACGTGGATGATCGGCTCGTTCCAGCAGGAAGCGACCACACCCGGACGCCCGCTCTACAGAAGCTACGCGGTCTATCCATATCCTCGCCTCTGGGGACAGCGAGTCGAATATGTCAGCGGTCATAGCTGGGTTGTTCCGACACGCAGGCGGACCCCGGAGCAACGAGCGGCGATCGCGCGCTTCTTCAAGTTCATGGCAGCGCATAATTACGATTGGGCGCGGACCGGCCACATCCCTGCGTTCAAGTCCGTGCTTGCCGATCCGCGGTTCAGATCTCTCCCGCATCGAGATGATATCGCGCTGCTCGCGTTGATCGGGCGCCCGCTTCCGAGTGCCATCCAGCGCCAGAACGCAATCGAAGGAATCGTTGGTGAGGAGGCGGCCGCAGCGTTCACTGGCCAAAAACCAATACCTCAAGCGCTTGCAGCAGCTGAGCGTCGGGTAGACGACTTATTGGCTCAAGTCGATTAGGTGGACTAATCTAGATCAGTGTTACCTCATTGCGTCTTGTAACTTTGCCTTCAACGGTCTTAGAACTCTCGTAAGCAAACGGCTCTACTGCTGTTTATGCTTGCTCACTGTTGTTTTTAAGGTCGCTGGAGGGGGCTCATCATGCGGCGTGTTTCAATTCTGCTCGTCTCGACTTCTGCAGTTGCGCTTCTCGGGTCTGCTTCGGCAGCCTCTGCGCAGACTCCGCCGGTAGCGCCGGCCACTGCCCAGACCAACGCCGCGCAAGCCGACGCTGCTCCCACGCCGGCGGCCCAGCCGGCGGACGATAATTCCATCGTCGTCACAGGCCTCAGGCGCGCGCTTCAGTCGGCGCGGAACGTCAAGCGCAACAGCGATCAGATCGTTGACGCGATTGTCGCCCAAGACATCGGCAAGTTGCCTGATATCGCGGTGTCGGACACGGCCGCGCGAATCCCTGGCATCCAGGTCACGCGCGAGCGCGGTGAAGCAGATCGTGTCCTGGTTCGCGGCCTCGACAGGACCTTCTACACCACCACTTATAACGGCCGGGAAATCTTCACTGCTGAAACGCGCTCGGTCGCACTCCAGGACTTCCCTTCAGGTGCGATCGCGGCGCTGGAGGCTTTCAAAACCTCGACGGCGAATCTGATCGAGCCCGGCATCGCCGGCCTCGTCAACGTCCGCTCGCGCCGGCCGTTCGACTTCCAGGGATTTGAACTCAACGGCTCGTTTTGGGAGCTTCACCCTCGCCAGGGACGAGGCTGGCAGCCCAACGGCAACGTGATGATCACGGACCGGTGGCGGGTGGGCGACGGGGAAATGGGCGCGTTGCTCAACTTCTCCTACACCCGCCTGCACTACATGGATTCCATCATACAGAACGCCTACTTCGTAGCGCCGTTCGCAAATAACACGCGAGCGCCGGACTGGCCGTTGATCGAATATGACGAGGCCACGCGCTATCGGCCGTCACTCAACGGTGCGCTTCAATGGCGACCGAACCCGAACCTAGAACTTTACGTCGAAGGTCTGTGGCAGGGCTTCCGGCATGAAATTGAAGACCGTCATTTTGAGCAGCCAATTTGGGGCGGTGCATCTTACACGAACCTCGTCACCCGCGACGGCAATCTCGTCGAGAGCGGAACCGTGTTCAACCCGCGCCGGGCTGAAGGTTGGCAAGGTGGCACTTTCAACAAGACGAACACGTACCAGTTTGCCGCGGGGGGGCGCTACGACGCGGGGCCTCTTAGAATTACGGCGGACGTAGCCCGAACGAACAGTACGTTCACGGGCCACACGGAAAGCGTTGACTTCAGGTTGTGTCCCAGCCTTCCGGGGAACACCGATCCGTTCAACTGCGGTCAGACCGTCGATTTTGTCATCGGTGCTCCGGGGGAAATTCCGAGCTTCAATCTCGTCGGTTTCGATCCAACCAATCCCAATAACTATGCATTCCGCGGTCTCTTCGAGGAGAACCAGCAAGCGAAAGGCAAGGATTGGCAGGGCCGTCTGGATTTCGAATATCAGACCCACAGCGACTTCCTGCCCAAGATCCAGTGGGGCGTGCGGTACGTCGACCGAAACGCAAGCCGGGTCTACGGGAATCGGTACAACAACAGCCGCTACGGGACGCCGATCAGCGCAGTGCCGCTCGATTATGAGCTGTTCTCGCCCGGCTTCCGCGGCGCAAACAATCCTCCGTTCCCGCTTACATGGCTGGCTCCGACCTATTCGAGCATCCAGGATAATATCGACGCATTGCGCACCTTCTCGGGCTATCCTGCAGGCGTCGTTCCGTATGATCCGCTCCAAAGCTTCAAGGCGAACGAGAAGAGCTTGGCAGCGTACGGACAGCTCAATTATCAATTCGGGATACTTGACGGCCAGATTGGCGTCCGGGCGGTTCAAAGCAATCGAAACGTGTCAGGCACCCGGCGCATCGTGGTCAGCGAAACGCCGTTCGTTACGCAGGATAACCCCATCGACGTGACCGAGAAGAAGTGGGTGTTCCTCCCGAACATCAATGCCCGCTTCCGGTTCACGCCTCAGCTGCAGTTGAGGCTCGCCGCGACCAAGACTCGTACGCGGCCGCAGTTCAACGACCTTAATCCTTCGATATCGCTAGGATCCCCTTCGAGCTGTCAGAACCAGACGTGCCCTGCGTCCGGAGGCAATCCATTCCTCAAGGATCTCAAGGCCACCAACTTCGACGCAAGCCTTGAATATTATTTTTCGCCCACCGGCTACGCGGCGATCGCCGCATTCCACCACGCACTGAAGGGCTTCGTGACGCCGGCGAATTTCATCGAACCGGGTGCCGGCTACAACGGGCAAGCGTTGAACGTCAGCGCTCCCATCAACTCGGACAAGGGCCACGTTGATGGCGTCGAGTTGCAGGCGAACACCTTCTTCGATTTTGGAGGAGTGCCCGAATGGCTTCGGTCGTTCGGCGTGCAGGGCAACCTCACGCTGCTTAACGCGAAGGCCAAATATCCGAACTTCGGCGACACGTCTGACATGGTCACCAGGCCGCTCCTCAACGTGTCGAAGTGGTCCTATAATATCATCGGCATGTTCGAGCGCGGGCCCGTCTCCGTTCGGCTCGCCTACAACAAGCGGGGACCGTACTGGGCCGATTGGTCCGAACGCAATGACTTCTCGAGCAATGGCCAGAACTACGTACTTCGGCAAAAAGTCCGCGAACCCGGGCGTCTCGACCTTTCGGCGAGCTACACGTTGTGGGATCGCTACACGCTCTTCGCCGACTGGACGAACATTCTGTCTCGGCCGCAAAAGACCGATCTTGTCCGGATTGATCCATCGGGAGCGCGTTTTGACCCGAATGGCTCGGTGGTCGATTTCGCGTGGCGTGCTCGGTACCAGGAGAGGATACTCTCGCTGGGTGTTCGCTTCCGCTTCGGTGGCGAAGGACACGCGGCACCCTCACCTCCAGCACCGCCGCCACCTCCTCCACCGCCTCCGGCTACGGTCGAGCCACCGGCTCCCCCGCCAGCGCCTCCCCCGCCGCCCGTGGCAGTCCCCGAACGCGGCTAGGAGACTCTGGAG
>JAFBAM010000241.1 GCA_019247755.1 Sphingomonas sp. | reverse complement strand
ATCGCGCCGCGGCGCTCAGTTTAATTTTAAGAGGGTGGTGCCCCGGGCCACCGTACCGGCGGTGGACCCGATCGATCCCCCAAGGAGGAATGTCCCTCAACCGAGTCGCGGCAGCCTCCCATTTGCCTTTTGCGCCGCAGCAGATATCGGCGCCCCGGGGCGATCGGCGTAACCATCCGCCGAGCACCGCGGCAGGCTGTGATCACGCCGCGGCGGCGTGATCCTCGGTCGCTTTCCAACGCCATGGCAGCAGCTCATCGAGCCGGGAGGCGGGATGATCGGCGATGCGGGCGAGCACGTCGGCGAGCCAGGCCTGCGGGGCGATGTCGTTGAGCTTGGCGGTGGCGATCAAGGTGTACATTGCCGCGGCGCGCTCGCCGCCGCGGTCCGACGCGGCGTCATAATGCCCGGAATCTGGGAAGCGAAGTAGAGGTCGCCTATCCATTTCACCCGTTGTTCGGACGGCCGGCGATCGTAGTTGCCGACCAGCTTCACAATGGCAGCCGGCATCTGACCCTGCGGATCGGTGATCAGCCGTCCTTCCTGGTTCCCGCGTGGATGGTCGATCCGGACACAGCTTCGGTCAAGATCGTGCAGGTTCCGCGTCTCTCGATCGCGCGGCTTCTCGATTTACGAGCGTTCCTGGACTCCGTCTTAGCCTGCGGCCCGGGGAATGAGATCCTCGGGGGAGAAGCTAATGACCAAGCATTGGTCGGGTGCACAATGGGATCTGTTCGAGGAGCCGCCGCAGAGCATCCGCCTCGGCAATATCGAGCGGGCGAAGGCGGTCGAGCAGTTGCGAGTTCTGCTGGTGGAAGCGATGGCGGGCCTGGACGATCGGCAGGAAACGGGCGATGACGAAGATCACGCCTGAGCACCTTGCGCGCGAGGCTGTCGTCTACGTCCGCCAGTCGACAGCCGTTCAAGTCGTGCACAATCTCGAGAGCCAGCGACGACAGTACGGCCTGGCCGATCGAGCCCGTCAGTTGGGGTGGGCGGACGTCGAAGTGATCGACGATGACCTCGGGCGATCGGGAGCCGGCGCGCGGCGGCCGGGCTTTGAGAAGCTTCTCGCCGCGATCTGCGAGGGCCGCGTCGGCGCTGTGCTGTCGCTGGAAGCCTCCCGTTTGGCGCGCAACGGCCGCGACTGGCATACGCTGCTGGAATTCTGCGGCCTGGTCGGCACTCTGATCGTTGACGAGGATGGCGTCTATGACGCGGCCTCGCCAAACGACCGGCTTGTGCTCGGGATGAAGGGCACAATGAGCGAGATGGAGCTTTCGGTCTTCCGCCAGCGCTCGATCGAGGCGATGAAGCAGAAGGCCCGCCGGGGGGAGCTCTTCCTCACGGTGGCCGTCGGCTATGCGAAGGCCGGCGGCGACTGCATCGAGAAGGACGCGGATCGGCGCGTCCAGGCCGCCATCACGCTGGTGTTTCGCAAGTTTGCGGAGCTTCAAACGATTCGCCAGGTCCTGGTATGGTGCCGACAGGAGAAGATCCGCTTGCCCGCTCTGGGCGAGGCCGGAACCGCTGACCGGATCATCTGGCGCCTGCCCGTCTATCCGACGGTTCACCACATGCTGACCAACCCGGTTTATGCCGGTGCCTACGCGTTCGGCCGGCGGACCGCGCGGGTGACGATCGAGAATGGGCGCAAGCGCGTGATCAGGAGCATGCAGCGCGACTGGCGCAGCTGGGAGATTTTGATCCGTGACCACCACGAGGGCTACATTTCCTGGGCCGAGTTCGAGAGGAACCAACAGCTGATCGCCGATAACGCCAACGGGAAGCGGTTCCTGAGCCGCGGTGCTGTGCGCCCCGGAGAAGCCCTGTTGCCAGGTCTGCTCCGCTGTGCCCGGTGCGGCAAGAAGCTTCGCGTTCGCTACGGCCAAACCCATCGCTACGAGTGCGTGGGTGCCTTCAACCAGCTTGCGGCAGCGCGCTGCATCACTTTCGGCGGGATGCGCATCGACCGGGTGCTTGCCGAGGAAGTATTGCAGCGGCTTCAACCCTTGGGCGTCGAGGCGGCGCTGGCCGCGATCGAAGCGCGCAGCCAACAGCGCTCGGAGAAAAAAGGTCAGCTCGAATTGGCGCTCCAGCAAGCTCGCTACGAGGCAGCCAGAGCACAGCGTCAGTACGACGCCGCCGACCCGGAGAACCGTCTGGTGGCCGGTGAACTGGAGCGGCGCTGGAACGAGCGCCTGGTTGCCGTGCGCGAGCTTGAATGCGAGATCGATCGCCTCGATGCTGATGAAGGGCCAGTACTGACTGACACGGACCGCGAGCGGCTTATGGCGCTCGGTCAGGATTTGACGCGAGCGTGGACCAGTCCCGGCACGACCCCGGAGACGCGCAAGAAGATCATTCGTACCGTCATATCCGAGATCATTGTCGACATCGTCGGCGACAATCTGGAACTGGTCATTCACTGGCAGGGTGGCGACCATACCAGCCTATCAGTGAAGCGCAACCGTGCCGGCCAGACGCGATGGACCACCGATGTTGAAGTCGTTGATTTGGTCCGTGTCTTGGCGCGACAGATGCCGGACCAGACAATTGCCGCGCTGCTCAACCGATCCGGCAAGTCAACAGGACGGGGGAACAGCTGGACGCGGGGGCGTATTTGCTCACTTCGACATCAATACGACATCGCTATTTATCGTGACGGTGAGCGAACCGACCGCGGCGAAGTGACAATCGACAAAGCAGCCGGAGTCCTTGCCGTCAGCACCTCCACCATCCGCCGCCTCATCGCCGAGGGCATCCTGCCAGCGAGGCAGCACTGCAAAGGGGCGCCGTGGATTATTCGACAAGACGATCTGGTGCGTGAAGAAGTCCGCGGACAAGCCAATATGCGGCGGTCGCGACGTCCGCTGCCCGACGGACGCCAACAAAATCTACTAGGCTTATCAGTCACATGATGAGGTGAGCAGCATGAAGCGCCCTCGTCGGAACCGGCGAACAGCCAGGCCCGGCGCCCCAGGGCAACACCACGGAGGGCGCGCTCGGCGGCGTTGTTGCTGAGGCAGATGCGGCCCTCGTCGAGAAAGCGGGTAAAGGCCGGCCAGCGGGTCAGCATGTAGTCGATCGCCTGGGCGGTCCCAGCGTG
>JAFBAM010000152.1 GCA_019247755.1 Sphingomonas sp. | reverse complement strand
GCTCCCAAAGCCGAGAAAGAAGAAGTGATCGTCATCACGGGCTCGCGCATCCCGCGGCCCAACCTGACCGCGAGCAGCCCGGTCACGGTGGTCAGCGACAAGGAAGTGAAACTCGAAGGCGCGGTCCTCACGGAATCGCTGATCAACGCCTTGCCGCAGGTGATGCCGGACCAGGGGGCGTTCATTTCGAACGGAGCGTCCGGCACGTCCACCGTTGACTTGCGCGGGCTCGAAGCCGTCCGGACATTGGTGCTGATCAACGGCCGGCGACTGCTTCCCGGCGACGCCAATTACCCGGCGCCCGATATCAACTTCGTTCCTTCGTCAATCATCAAGAGGGTCGAGGTCCTGACCGGTGGCGCGTCTTCCGTTTATGGGTCGGACGCCATCGCGGGCGTGGTGAACTTCATCCTCGACACCCGCCTCGATGGTCTCAAGATCGACGGCCAGTCGAGCTTCTATGAGCACGACAACCGCAACGGTTCCGGCATCCGAAGCCTGCTGGACGCGAGTGGGTTCAGCTACCCGAAGGGAAGTGCCGTAGACGGCGGAATAGACGACATCAACGGCGCCTACGGGATCCATTTCGCGGACAACCGTGGCCATCTTACCGTTTATGGCGGATACCGGCAGCTACGCGCTGTCACGCAGCTGGACCGCGACTACAGCTCTTGCGCGATCAGCGCGACGGACCCGGTCAGTCCACCAACCTGCGGCGGATCCACGGCCTCCGCTGAAGGCACCTTCCGGACCAATCTGCGTCAGCAGTTTCGTGCCACGGTGAACCGGACCTTCGTTCAACCTCCCGCCTTGTTCAACTTTGCGCCTTACAATTACTACCAGCGCCCGGGTCGCCGCTTCACGGCCGGGGGTTTTGCTGATTTCGACATCAGCGAGGCACTGCAGCCCTACGCCGAGTTCATGTGGATGAACGATCGCACGACGTCTCAGATCGCGCCGTCCGGCGCCTTCCAGGGCCTGAACACGATCAATTGCGACAATCCGCTGCTTTCAGCGCAGGAGTTGTCACTCGTTTGCGTCAACGGGAACTTCGTCGGCCAGACGCCAGTGTTCGTTAACGGCAACGTTGTTGCAATTCGCGGCACCCCTCGCACCTTCATCGACCCGGTGACCGGAGCGACCTATTTCAAAGCCAATCTCTCGATTCGCCGTCGCAACATGGAGGGCGGTCCACGGCGCGAAGTGCTTACCCATCGCGACTGGCGCGCGGTGGCCGGGGTCAAGGGCCGGTTGGCTAAGGGACTGACCTACGACGCCGACTATTTGTCGAGCCAAGTCAAGCAGAGCGACGTCCATACCAATGACTTTCTTGTCAGTCGGCTCGCTGACGCAGTCGATGTGATCACTGATCCGGCGACGGGCCAGCCGGCCTGCCGCGCCAAGCTCACCGGCGCCGACCCGACCTGTGTGCCGTGGGACATCTTCGCTGTGGGCGCGGTCACGCAGGCGGCAGCTGACGCGCTCAGCGTTCCCTCCTTCCTCAATGGCGCCGTCAAGGAACAGGTCGCGACCGCAACGATCACTGCCGAGCTTGAAGAATGGGGGATTCACAGCCCCTGGGCCGACCATGGCCCGGCACTGAACATCGGCGCCGAATATCGGAAGGATCGCCTGATCGTCGATCCGGACGAGCATTACCAGAATGCCGATCTGGCTGGCTCAGGCGACGTGATCCTGCCGCTGGACGGCTCGACCTCGATCAAGGAAATATTCGGCGAGTTCCGCCTGCCGCTCATCTCGCACCGCTTCATCGAGGAGCTGACAATCGAGGCGGGATACCGGCATTCGTGGTACGCAAACGCCGGCAATAAGTTCAGCAACGCCAGCTACAAGATCGCCGCGGAGCTCGAGCCCGTCCGTGGGCTCCGGTTCCGCGCAAGCCGCCAGCGCGCGGTGCGCGCCGCCAACATCCAGGAATTGTTCTCTCCCGTACAGCAGTCAGGAATCACCCTGGATCCGTGTGACGGCCCAGCGCCCCAGGCCAGCTTCCAGGAATGCCAGCGCACCGGCGTCACCGCCGCTCAATATGGCAATATCCTGGAAAATCCGTCCGAGCCGACCGATGGCGATCAGGCAATCACGGGCGGCAATCCGGCCCTGCTTCCCGAAAAAGCGACGACCATGGCGATCGGCGTCGTCCTCCAGCCGCGGTTCCTGCCGGGGTTTAGCGGAACGATCGACTGGTTCGATATCAGGCTCGACGGCGGGATCACCACCATCGGGGGCGATACAATCATGAACACCTGCCTCGCGACCGGTGATCCCCTGTTCTGCAGCCGCATCCACCGCGACGCAGGCGGAACCTTGTGGGAAACGCCGCAGGGCTTTGTCGATGACCGCAATGCCAATGTCGGCTCATTGAAGACCAACGGGATCGACGTCGGCGCGAGCTACACTCATCGGCTCGGCAAGCTCGGCAAAGCGAATTTCGAGTTCAACGGAAGTTGGACGCATCGCTTCATCATCGATCCCGGCGGCCTCTCGACGCCATATGATTGCGCCGCCGTTTACGGGCAGGTCTGCGGATTCCCGTTGCCGCGTTGGCGTCACAATCTGCGAAGCACCTGGGACATGCCGGGCGGCGTCTCGCTGTCCGTGTTCTGGCGCCACACCAGTCCGATCCCGATCGACCAGGAGCTGGCGCAGGCGCTCTTCGGGGTCACCTACAACCCTGCCGCCTCCAGGATCCGCGCGCAGGACTTCTTCGATACAACCCTGATCTACCGCGTCGGTGACCGTTACTCGCTTCGCTTCGGAGTGAGGAATATCTTCGACAGGGAGCCGCCTATCCTTCCATCCGGTCAATTTGCAGCCTGTGGCCCGCCGCTGTGCAATGGCAATACCGTGCCCCAGCTCTACGATCCGCTGGGCCGCTTCTTCTTTGTGGGCGCGACTATTTACTTCAAACCGTAGCCGGTGTGGCGTTCCGGCGGGCGCGCGGCTAGAGCCGTTGCCATGGCGTTATTATCGTCGGGCGAGCGCGCGGTCGTCGAACGCGCGGGCGCCGAACCGATGCTCGATCAGGTGCTGTCGTGGGCCGCGTTCAACAGCGGCTCGCGCAATCTTGGCGGCCTGGAGCGGATGGCCGACCTTTTGGTCGATGCGTTCGCCGCGCTGCCCGGGCTGATCCGGCTCGAACGCCCGGCAAGCGTGAAGTCGGTCGATGGCGCCGGCCGCAGCATCGACCTCGAGCACGGCCGCCACCTCCACCTCACGGTGCGCCCGACCGCGCCGGTGCAGCTACTGCTCACTGGGCATATGGACACCGTCTATGGCGCCGACCACGCGTTCCAGGAAACCGCCTGGCTCGAAGATGGCGTCCTCGGCGGCCCCGGTGTTGCCGACATGAAGGGCGGACTTGCGGTGATGCTCGCCGCGCTGAAGGCCGTGGAGCACAGCAAATTAGCCGACCGCATCGGCTATGAAGTCGTCATCAACAGCGACGAGGAAGTCGGCTCGCCGGCATCGGCAGCGTTGCTTGCGCAGGCGGCGCAGGGCAAGCGCGCGGCGCTGACTTACGAGCCCGCGGCCCTGCCGGACGGGACACTCGCTGGAGCGCGTCCCGGCAGCGGCAATTTCGATTTCGTGATCAAGGGCCGCTCGGCGCATGCGGGCCGCAATCCGGAAGAGGGCCGCAACGCCGTGGTCGCCGCATCGGAGCTGGCGCTGCGGCTGTCGATGTCCAAGACACCGGGCCTGTCGATCAACCCGGCGAAGATCGACGGCGGCGGGCCGAACAATGTCGTCCCCGACCGCGCCATCCTGCGCGTCAATTTCCGGCCGCGAACCACCGACGACCAGGAGATTGCGTCGCGCCTCATCGCCAAGGCGCTCGACGAGACCGCCGCGGCCCACGACGTCTTCATCGAGGCGCATGGCGGGTTCGGCCGCCCGCCCAAGCCGCTGTCAGAGGAAGCAGAAGCCTTGTTCGGACTGGTCAAGAAGGCCGGAGAAGACCTCGGGCAGGTGATCGGCTGGCAGCCGTCGGGTGGTGTCTGCGATGGCAATAACATCGCGGCCTGCGGCGTACCCGTGGTGGACACAATGGGTGTCCGCGGCGGCAAGATCCACAGCATGGAGGAATATCTGATCGTCGAGTCCTTGGCGGAGCGCGCGGCGCTATCCGCGCTGACCATCATGCGCCTCGCCACGGAGGGCGCATGAGCTTCCGGATCCGCGCGGCGCGAACCAGCGACCTTCGCGCCTTTTACAATCTCGCCAAGCTTACGGGTGGCGGCTTTACCAACCTGCCGGCCGAGAAATCGACTTTGGAAGCGAAGCTCAAGCGGAGCGCCAAAGGCTTCGCACGCAAGGGAAATACGCCCGGCGACGACCTTTACGTCTTCGTGCTGGAAAAGGTCGCCAACAATCAGATCATCGGCACTTGCCAGGTCTTCGGCGCAGTCGGTTCGGAATATCCTTTCTACTCTTATCTGATCTCGACGCTCACCCAGAAGAGCGCTGAGCTGGGGCGGACTTTCCGCAACCAGACGCTGACCCTCACAACGGATTTCGATGGCGCCAGCGAGGTTGGCGGGCTGTTCCTTCATCCCCAGGAGCGCGCCGGCGGCCTCGGAATGCTGCTCGCCCGTTCCCGCTACCTGTTCATCAAGTCGCACCGTGCCCGCTTCGGCGACACGGTCATCGCCGAGCTTCGCGGTGTCATGGACGAAGCGGGCAACGCGCCATTCTGGGATGCGCTGGGTGGCCGCTTCTTCGGAATGACTTTTCCAGAAGCCGACGAGTTCAACGCGGTCCATGGCACGCAATTCATCGCGGACCTTTTCCCCAAGACCCCGATTTATGTGTCGATGCTCCCCGAGAGTGCTCGGGCAGTCATCGGGCAACCGCATCCAACCGGACGAGCGGCGCTCAAGATGCTCGAGACAGAAGGGTTCGTCTGGGACAGTTATATCGACGTGTTCGACGGCGGCCCGACCGTCTCGGCCCGGACCGACGAGATCCGAACCGTCAGGGAATGCGATATGGCGACGCTTGCCGACGAGCCTTCCGAATATGGCAAGACGATGCTGATCGCGAGCGGCCACCTGGCCGACTTTGTCGCATGTTACGGAAAGGTCGCGGACTGTGGCGACGGGAAGGTCTCGATCGATGCCGAGGCCCGATCGATGCTCGGCGCCGAGCCCGGCGAGACACTTTGGCTGGTTGACCGGTAAGGAATGAGTCCGCGCGAGATCAATTTCGACGGGATCGTCGGGCCGAGCCACAATTACGCCGGGCTCAGCCTCGGCAATCTCGCGTCGACGAAGAATGCCGGCGCGGTGTCGCAGCCGCGGGCGGCGGCGCTGCAGGGCATCGACAAGATGCGCGCCAATCTCGCGCTAGGCCTTGCTCAGGGCATCTTCCTGCCGCACCCCCGCCCCGACCATGCGTGGCTGGCGGAGCTGGGCGCCAGCATTGAGACTGCTGACCCGGTGCTCGCGGCAAACGCGATGTCGGCCTCGTCGATGTGGGCCGCCAACGCGGCGACCGTTTCGCCGGCTCCCGACACGGCCGACGGCAGGTGTCACCTGACCGTCGCCAACCTGAAGACCATGCCGCACCGCAGCCATGAGTGGCCGGCAACGCTGGCGCAGTTGCGGCTCGCTTTCTCAAGCGACGCCTTTGCGGTGCACGGGCCCGTGCCGCCGGCATTCGGCGACGAAGGCGCGGCCAATCACATGCGCCTCGCCGCAAGCCACGGCGAACCCGGCATCGAGGTGTTCGTCTACGGAGTCGGCGGCGGCGCCTTCCCGGCACGCCAGCATCTCGAAGCGTCGAAGGCGCTGGCGCGGCTGCATCGCCTTGAGCCTGACCGCGTCATCTTCGCCCAGCAGTCCGAGGAAGCCATTGCCGCGGGTGCGTTCCACAACGACGTCGTCGCCGTCGCGAACGAACGGGTACTTTTCGCGCACGAACAGGCGTTTGCTGACAAGGACTCGTTAGTCGGCGCGCTGGAAGCGAAGGTACCGGGTTTCGAATATGTCGAAGTACCCGCTTCCGAAGTGCCGCTCGCGGATGCCGTGAAGTCGTATTTGTTCAATGCGCAGCTGGTGACGCCGCCCGATGGCCAGCCGACGCTCATCGTTCCGAACGAAGCGCGCGAAACGCCTTCCGTCTGGAGCTGGATCGAGCGGCACCTCGCGTCGAACGGCCCGATCCGCCGCGTCGAGGTGGTCGACGTCCGCCAGTCAATGGCCAATGGCGGCGGGCCAGCCTGCCTCCGGCTCCGTGTTGTCGCCGATCCGGCCACCGTCGACCAGCGCTTCATGGTGGACGCAGCGAAGCTCGACGCGCTCGCCGCCGTTATCGGCGCTCACTGGCCCGAGCAGATCCATCATGACGATCTGCAGCAGCCGGCGCTGGTCGCCGACATCGAGCGTGCGCGCTCAGCGCTGCTTGAAGCGCTCGACCTTTCCGAACTGAACTGAGCACCCGTCCCAAATCGGGATTTTGGTTAAGGTCATTTTAACCCTGTTCATCAGGAAATTTCTGGCTCAAAACTGCCGTCGGCGCGTTCAGACGTTAACGAATGGCAATGCTCAAGAAGATCGGACGCCTTTTCATCATCAAGACGCGCCTCGAGGCGTGGCTGGTGATCTATGCGATCGCGCTGGGCGCGGTTGAGCGCGGCCGGCACTATCTCGACACATACCCGGGCTTCGGCGGATGGCTGCTGGCAGTCGCCTGCACCGGCGTCGTCTTCCTCGCCGGCGGCAAGCTGCTCGATTCAGTGAGGGCGCCGGAGCCGGCGCTGGCCGTAGCGGGCGCTTATCGGGTTCCCGTCCGGCGCCGCAGCGTCACTGGTCGTAATCGACCCACGCGCCTGCCGAACCGCCGTGGTTCAATGTCACGGACTTCGCACCGCAGAGATTGACGCCCGCCCAGGTAATCGGGCCCTTGCCGTCGACATTGGCGCGGATATCGAACGCGCAATCCGGATCGCTGAATTTCATCGAGCTCCGCGCCCCGGCCGAGGGTGCGGTTCCGAGCGGCTTCCAGTCCGCCGTACCCGCACGGCGGATCGAGAGCTGGGTCAGGCTGACGCCCGTCGCGTTGACCAGCGTGAAGTCCGACGCCCCGCCCGCAATCGCGGGTGAGCTAAACGCCGCCAGCGCAGCGACGATGAGGACGAGTCTTTTCATGCGTCCGGATATAAACCCGGACGCATGATCAAAGAATATGGATTTTGAAGTTTTAGGCGGCCAGGTCGTGATGGCTGGGCCGCGAGCCGCTCCTGAAGACCGGCGTTGCGGCTGGCCCGCCCGTCATCGCTTCCTTGAGCGGAAGCGCAGTCGAGCAGAAGGCGCATTCGGCCGACATTCGGCCAATGATCCAGTGTGTCCGCCCGCAGCCCGGGCAGTGATTGACCTCACCGGCGTGATAGACGGCGTGGTAGCCCCTGGCGTTCGGGTTGAACGCTGCGCGGCGGGATTCAATCGAGCTCAGCATATTGCTTTCCTTCGAACCTTTTGACCCTCCAACGAGCGGCGAATCGTTAGGTTTCATCGACAATCCGTGATTGCCCGACAGGTGTAACCCTGGCGACACCCCCCTGTTTCACCCTGGGACAAAGCGCGGGGAGTCGTTTCGCCCCTGCGACAATCCGCATTTCCGCCCTGTGGATATTAACCATTGCTTAGCCATCCGCAGGTGATGGTGGGGAGGACGGAGTGGAGGGGCAAGTGGAGTCGAACGAGCGTTATTATCGTCGGCGCGCCGTTGAGGAGCGGATGGCGGCCCAGCGCGCGGTGACCGAAACGGCACGCGCTTGGCACAGCAAATTGGCGCAGGATTTTGCGGAGCGCGCAGTCGCCTGCACAGCCGTCATCTGTACCACCGCTGCCGCGATCAACGGCTGACCTTTTTCGACTAGCATCAGCGTGCCCGCGGAGCGGTCACGTATAGGGTTGCACCCATCCGATCCTCACCCTATGTCGCGCGCCTGCCGTTCTCCGGCACCCGCGCGCCCGTAGCTCAGCTGGATAGAGCACCAGACTACGAATCTGGGGGTCAGAGGTTCGAATCCTTTCGGGCGCGCCATTTTCCTTTTAGAGCGCCGTCGATGCGCAGCGCGGCCTTACTTCCGATCATCTTGCTTGGTGCCTGTTCGTCTGCCGGCGGACCCTATCCGTCGCTGCAGCCACGCGCAGCCGAGGAGATCGATCCGCGCGTTCCGGTGACCCGGCCGATGAACGACCGTCCGGTCGCGCCGGCGCTGGCATCTCGTCTGGCGGCATTGATCGACCAGGCGCGCAGCGGTGACGCGGCGTTCCAGGGCGCGGCGTCCGATGCCGAGCGGCTGGCCTCTTCCGCAGGCGCGCCGCAGAGCGAAAGCTGGATCTCCGCACAGGAAGCGCTGACCGCGGCGATCGCGGCTCGCAAGGCGACGGCGCAAGCGCTCGGCGACATCGACGAGATCGCCGCAACGGCCCTCCAGACCCAAGGCGGAATCGCGCCCAACGACCTCGCCGCCATCCAAAGTGCGGCCGCGGAGGTTGGGGCAATCGACGGCCGGCAGGCGGAGCGCATCGACGCGATCCAGCGCCGGCTCGGACTTTAGGGAAGCGCCTTTGCGCGCGCGGCAGGCCAGTCCGCCGCATCCAGTACATAGACGACCTGCGGATTGACCGGGCTGTCGGCCGGAAAGCGCTTGTCGACGAAGTCATACTCCGCGCGCCGCCGCATGCCGAGGCGGATCATGAGCCCCTGGCTTGGCGCGTTGGCGGCGGCCGTGACCGCCACGACGCACGGCGCATCGAAACGATCGAAGGCCAGGTCGAGGGAAGCGATCGCCGCTTCCTTCGCATAGCCCTGCCCCCACGCATCTTCCCGCAATCGCCAGCCGATCTCGATTTCGCCGATGATCTCATCGGCGCCCGGCGCATTCGCGCGCTTCAGGCCGCAGAACCCGAGAATCTCGCCGTCCTCCTTCCGCTCCACTATCCAGAAGGTGAAGCCGAAGTCGCGCTGATAGCCGCGCAGGCGCTGATAGCCCGCGCTCCATTCCTCGGGCGCCTGAAGGCCGCCGAGCCAGCGCATGACGGCCGGCGTGTTCATCACGTCGTAGAAGCGGAACTCGTCCTCATCGTCCCAGGTACGAAGGCGGAGCCGGCCGGTCTCCGCGGCCACCTCAGCCACTGAGCGCCTTCACCCCGCGGACGACCGCGTCCACGGCCTCGTCAACATGCTCGATGTGCGTCCGGAAACAGAGGATCGCGCAGCGCAGGTAGAAGCGGCCGTGGATGCGGGTGCCGCTGAGCATCACGCGTCCCTCGTCCTGCACGTGCTTGATCAAACGCTCGTTGAAATCGTCGACGTCGCCGCTCTTCGGGAGATAACGGAAAGCGACGACCGACAGGTTGGGCGATGGGCCCGGATCGAAGCCGTCGATCTCAGACAAGCGCGAATGGAAGTAGCGCGCCAGCGCCAGCTTCTCCCCCTGGGCGGCGCGAAAGGCGGCGACGCCGGCGATCTGCAGCGGCAGCCAGAGCCGCATCGCGCGGAAGTGCCGCGTCAGCTCCGGCGATAGGTCTGCCGGAGATGGGCCAACGTCGGTCTCCGAGAACGGCCGGATGTATTCGGCGCTCGCGCTGAACGCGTCGATGAGGTGCCGGCCATCGCGAACCACGACCGCGCCAGTACCGTACGGCAGGAACAGGGTCTTGTGCGGGTCGAGCGCAACGCTGTCCGCTTGCTCGATGCCTGTGAGTTTAGTCCGGCCCTCATCGCACAAGGCGAAGAGCCCGCCATAAGCCCCGTCGACATGGAACCAAGCACCATGCCGGCGGCATAGCTCCGCAATCTCGGGCAGCGGATCGACCGACCCGGTATCGACCGTGCCTGCCGAGGCGACAACGAGCCACGGCCTGACGCCTGCCCGGCTATCCCGCTCCAGCGCCTCCTCAAGCGCCTCGACCAACATGCGGTAGTTCGCATCGGTCGCGATCACCCGCTTCGGCGCGCGGCCGCGACCGGCGATGTGCAGCGCCTTGTCGACGCAATGATGGGCGAAGCGTGTGAGGTAGACGGCGCCACCGCCTTCGGGGTCACGGGCATCGCGAGCCGCGACCATGGCAGTGAGATTGGCGAGGCTCCCCCCCGAAGTCAGCGTGCCAGCTGCAGTTTCGGGATAGCCGATGACGCTGGCGAGCCACTGCGTGCAGGCATTCTCGATCCTGACCGCGCCCGGAGCGGCAGGCGCGAAGCCAGAATATTTGTTGGATGCGGCCGCGAGCATGTCCCCGAGCGCGGAATGGAACAGGCCGCCACCCGGAATATAACCCATGAAGCGCGGCGAGGTGGTCGCGATCCCCGGATTCTCGATGCAGGCGCCGACATAGTCGAGCACCGCGGCCGGATCCCGGCCATCCTCCGTAAACTCCACTTCGAGACGCTGCGCGAAGGCCTCCGATGCGCTCCGCAGGCTGGGAGCGTCCTCGACGCGGTCGAGAAACCCGAGCGCATGGTCGAGCGCCCTCCCACCAAGTTCGCGCCGCTGATAGGAGTCAGGCTCGAGCGGGCGCGTTTGCGCGCGCAACCGCTCGATCTCGGTCCTGAGCTCGTCGATCATCCGGCGATCAGGCGGGCGGCGTCGACCGCATGGTAGGTCAGGATGCCCGACGCGCCTGCACGCTTGAACGCGAGGAGGGTCTCGAGGATCAGCGCGTCGCGGTCGCCGGCGCCGGCCGCGGCCGCATGCTCGATCATCGCATACTCGCCGCTCACCTGGTAAACGAAGGTCGGCACGCCGAACGCATCCTTCACCCTCGCAACGACATCGAGGTAGGGCAGCCCCGGCTTCACCATGACGAAGTCCGTGCCCTCGGCGAGATCCAGCTCCACCTCGCGGAGCGCCTCTTCAATGTTCGCGGGGTCCATCTGATAGCCGCGCTTGTCGCCCTTGAGGCGTCCGCGCGAGCCTACCGCATCGCGGAACGGGCCGTAAAAGGCCGAGGCATATTTCGCCGCATAGGCCATGATCGCGATATTCTGGTGGCCCTCGCGCTCCAGCGCCTCGCGGATCGCGGCGACCCGACCGTCCATCATGTCCGATGGCGCGACGATGTCCGCGCCGGCCGCAGCCTGCACCAAAGCCTGCTCGACGAGGATCGAGACGGTGTCGTCATTGATGACGTTGCCGACGTTGTCGATCAGGCCGTCGTGGCCGTGCGCGGTGTAGGGGTCGAGCGCGACGTCCGTCAGGACACCGATCTCCGGCGCTGAGTCCTTGATGGCCTTGATCGCACGGCAGATGAGATTGCCGCTATTCAGCGCTTCCTCGGCGCGCTCGGTGCGAAGGTTCTCGGGCGTGTTCGGGAACAGCGCGACGCACGGGATGCCGAGTGCGGCGGCCTCTTTCGCCTTGGCGCCGATGCGGTCGATGCTCCAGCGGCTGACGCCCGGGAGGGACCCGATGGGCTCCTCGCAATCGCGGCCGTCGCAGATGAACAACGGCCAGATGAAATCGCTCGGGTGAAGCCGGTTCTCGGCGAGCATGGCGCGCATCCATGGGCTCGAACGGCCGCGGCGCATGCGCAGGTAGGGGAAGGAAGCGGACATGCCGCGCCGCTTAGCTTCCGGTCAGGCGTTCGTCACCCCGCCGGGTTGAGTCGCCCCCCGGGCTCCATCGCGCCCTCGGCTTCCTCGATCGCCTCATCGGTACTGATCGGCGCGATCTGCATCCGGGCCTTCCTCCACCCGCCGTGGAAGTAGAAAGCGATCGCCATGCTGATGTTCGCGAGCGAACTGACCGGGAAGCTGAACCACAAGGCGTCGGCCTTTAGCCAGGGGTAGGCACCCAGCGCGAAGCCGAGGCGAACCGGCACAAGCCCGATCGCAAGGATGATGAGCGGGCCGATTACCGCGCCGTTGGCGCGCACGGTCCCGAACAAGACCATGGTGGAGCCCATCAGCAAGAAGCTCCAGGTCACAATCAGCTGCATGTGACGGGCGATCGGCATCGCCGGGCTGTTATTGCCCAGGAAGAGGGCAAGCGCGGGCCGATCCGCGACGGCGAGTAGGACGACCAGGACGCCGGTGATCGCCAGGGCCTGGACCACGCCGGACCAGGTGATCTTGCCGACCCGGTCCCACTTGCCCGCGCCGATATTCTGCGCAGCCATGGCGCTGACGGCGGCGCTCAGGGCCATCGCCGGCATCTGGAGGTAGGTCCAGAGCTGCATGGCGACGCCGAACGCGGCGGTCGTGTCGACGCCTTCGCGGTTGACGAGGCCGATCATTGCCAAAGCCGAGCCTGAGATGACGATCATCTGGAGGCCCATCGGGATGCCCTTCATGACGATCAGCTTCAGGATCGCGCGGTCGGGGATCAGGTAGCGCAGCTCATGGCCCTTCAGCCGAAGCGGCAGGTCGCGGGCATACATGGTGATGATAAGGCCGGTCAGGGCGGCATAGTTGGCGATCACGGTCGCTGTTGCCGAGCCGGCGATGCCGAGCTTCGGTGCCGGGCCGAGCCCGAGGATGAAGACGGGATTGAGGCCGCTGTCGAGCAGGACCGCGCCCAGCATTGCCCAGAGCGGAGTCATCGCATCCCCTGCCCCACGCATGCCCATCATCAGCAGGACGAGGATCAAGATTGCCGGCATGGCGATGAAGATGACGCGGAGATAAGCGAGCGCGAGCGGTGCCGCGTCGGTGGGCGTAGCCAACACCTTGAGCAGCCAGGGCGAAAAAGCCCAGCCGAGGATCGCAATTGCCACCGCAACGAAGACGAACGAGCCGATCGCCGTGCCGATCACGCGGCGCGCGCCGTCCACGTCCTTCCGGCCGAACGCCTGCCCGACCAGCACGGTCGAAGCCATGCCGAAGCCGAACACGAAGGCCATCAGCAAGAACATGATCATATTGGCGTTGGACGTCGCCGCGAGCGCGCTCTCGCCGAGGAATCGCCCAATCCAGATCGCGTTGACCGTGCCGTTCAGCGACTGGAGGATCGAGGAGATTAGCGTCGGCAGCGCGAAGGCCAGCAGCGTCTTGGCGATCGGGCCTTGCGTCAGGTCGCGTCCGCCATGGGGTCTGCTGGCCATGATGTTCTCCCGTTCTCGTCATTGCGAGCGCAGCGAAGCAATCCAGCTGGATTGCCGCGTCGCCTTCGGCTCCTCGCAATGACGATTAGCCTACCCTAGCCGCTCCAGCGCGGCCCGCAACCGCTCGGCCTCGGCACTCTTCGCCTCATGGTCGGCACGCGCCTTCTCGACCGCCTCGGGCTTGGCGCGCTCCGTGAAGTTCGGATTGGACAGGCGCTGGGCGAGGCTGTCGCGTTCCTTTTCCGCGGCCGCCGCCCCTTTCGCGAGCCGGTCCCGCTCGGACGCCAGGTCGATCACGCCTTCAAGCGGCAAGGCGAACGTCGCTTCGTCGACAACGACCTGTGCAGCGCCCTTGCCCGGGAAGCTCGACAGCTGGATCGAT
>JAFBAM010000060.1 GCA_019247755.1 Sphingomonas sp. | reverse complement strand
CTTCACCCGTCTGGGGGATGCCCTCCGTCGCCGGCGAGGTCATGACCCCGCCAGCCCAATTCTCCTTCTTCAGGATGTTTGCCGCACGCTTATAAGCGGCAAGCAGATCGGAACCGTCTTCGGTCTCAACGAAGTTCTGAAGTGCAGCAGCTCGAACTACGATACGATCCAAGCGACCATCCTCTCGACCAGCCCATCGAGAAGATGCTTCGATCAGATCGTGACGGACGCCCCGCTCCCTCTGCTGAACTTTGAGGCGGTCCAAGAGAAAGTCAGGCACAGTAGTGAGAATCGATCTCGCATCTCTATCTTCGCTCGAAAGGATCTTCTTGGGATCGCTCTGACCGAGCCAGAATTCGGCAGGCGCGTCAGTGTGGATGACGAGCTGATTGTCGAGAATCAGACTGATCGCACCAAGCGCTGCACGACGAAGCGCAAATGGGTCCTTCGAACCCGTGGGTAAAAGCCTCTCTTTGAAAAATCCAAAAAGACTGTCGAGCTTGTCAGCCAATGAGACTGCGACCGTGACCGGTGCGGTCGGGACATCGTCCCCCTGCCCCGCCGGCTTGTAGTGGTCGCGAATGGCTTCGGCGACCACTATCGGTTCGCCCTGCGCTTCGGCGAGATGCCCTCCGATGACGCCCTGAAGCTCCGGAAACTCGCCGACCATCCCGCTGACGAGGTCGGCCTTAGCGAGCCGCGCCGCGCGTTCGACCTGGTCAGCGTCGGCTTTGACGACACCGCTCTCGACGAGCCAGCGCGCCAGCTTGGCGACGCGTTCCGCCTTGTCGGCCACGGTTCCGAGCTTCTCGTGGAAGACGATGCCGGACAGCTTCTTTGCCTGCTCCTCGAGCGGGACCTTCACATCCTGCTCCCAGAAGAAACGCGCGTCGGCGAGGCGCGCCGCCAGCACCCGGGCATTTCCTTCGGCGATCGCCTCGCCGCCGTCCTCCGCCGCGACATTGGCGACGCAGACGAACGCCGGAGCGAGGAGGCACTCATCGTTGGTGCACGCGAAGTATTTCTGGTTGGTGCGCATGGTGAGCACGATCACCTCGCGCGGGACGTCGAGGAAATCGGCCTCAAAGCTCCCGATCAACGGAACCGGCCATTCGGTGAGACCGGCATTTTCGACAACCAGTCCCTCGTCCTGAATCAGCGTCAACCCGATCTCCGTCGCGGTTGCTTCAGCGCCTTCGCGGATCAGCTTTTCGCGTTCTTCCTGATCAACGATGACATGGCAGGCGCGCAGCTTCTCGACGTAGTCGGTTGCCCCGCCGATCGTGATCGGACCGGGATGGTGGAAGCGGTGTCCGACCGTGGTGGCGCCCGCGGTCAGCCCGTCGATGTCGACCGGCACAATCTCGTCGCCGAGAATTGCGACGATGCCGTGCAGCGGCCGCACCCAGCGCTGAGTGCCGTCTCCCCAGCGCATTGACTTGGGCCAGGGGAACTCCTGGACAATGCGCTTCACCGCATCGGCAAGGATCTGCGCCGCGGACCGCCCTGCCCGTTCGACAACCGCGAAATAGACTCCGTCGCGGTCTTCGAGCTGGTTCTTGGTCAGCCCGGTTTTCCGCAGGAAGCCATCGAGCGCCTGCTCGGGCGCGGACGTACGCGGACCCTTCAGCTCCTCACGGCTGGCCTCGGTAGCCTCCGCAACATCGCGCGCAATGAGAACCAGCCGGCGTGGCGTCGAGAATGTGTCGACGCCCCCGATGCTAAGCCCCGCTTCTTGAGCGCACTCGGCAAAAAGCCGCGAGAGGTCGTTGCGGGCCTTCGCCTGCATCCGCGCGGGGATTTCCTCGGAAAGCAGCTCGAGCAGGAAATCGGCCATCAAGCAGCACGCTCCAGCCACGCGCCACAAGCCGCCTTAGCCAGGTCGCGAACGCGGCCGATATAGGCCTGACGCTCGGCGACGCTGATCACGCCGCGGGCCTGCAAAGTGTTGAAGACGTGGCTGGCCTTGATCGCCTGCTCATAAGCCGGGATCGGGAGCTTGGCTTCGAGACAGCGCTCGCACTCGCCGGCTGCCTTGCGGAACAGGTCGAACAAGGCCTCGGTATCCGCGACCTCGAAATTGTAGGCCGACATTTCGCGCTCATTCTCGAGGAAGACATCGCCGTAGCTGACGCCCGCGTCGTTGAACCGGAGGTCGAACACATTGTCGACGCCCTGGATGTACATCGCTAGACGCTCGAGCCCGTAGGTCAGCTCGCCGGTCACCGGCTTGCACTCGAAACCGCCGACCTGCTGGAAGTAGGTGAACTGGGTGACCTCCATCCCGTCGCACCAGACTTCCCAGCCAAGCCCCCAGGCGCCAAGCGTCGGGCTTTCCCAATCGTCCTCGACGAAGCGGATGTCGTGCTTCAGCAAGTCGATGCCGATCTCACCCAAGCTGCCGAGATAGAGGTCCTGAAGGTCATCCGGGCTCGGCTTCAGCACAACCTGGTACTGGTAATAATGACCAAGCCGGTTGGGGTTCTCGCCATAGCGGCCGTCGGTCGGGCGGCGACAGGGCTGGACGTAAGCGGCCTTCCACGGATTGGGTCCGAGCGAGCGCAGCACGGTCGCCGGGTGGAACGTGCCCGCCCCCATCTCCATGTCGTAGGGCTGAAGGATCACGCAGCCATTAGCGCTCCAGTAATGGTGAAGCGTCAGGATGAGGTCCTGGAAGCTAAGGCTCGATGCCCCCGAATTCATATCGGGCGCTTTGGCTCATGCTTCGTTGAGGGGCAAGTGAGGGTTCAGCTTGTCGCGCCTAGCGCGGCGTGCGACCCAAGAGTTGGGAGGGTGTGAATTCAATGCTGAAGTCCTGGTTGCGCCGGATCGGTGCCCTCCTTGGCCTGTCACTGCTGGTCGGCGCGGTCCCCGCCGAGGCACGCGCCCCACAGGTGGCCCGCCCCGCGCTGTGGGAGGTCTCCGACCCCGATACGACCATCTATCTGTTCGGCACGATCCACCTGCTCCCCCAGAACTATCAATGGCGTAGCGCCAAGTTCGACCAGGCGATGGCAAGTGCGCAGGAGCTGGTGGTCGAGACGATCGTCGACGACAGGAATCCGCAGAAATTGATGCAGGCGATGACCACCCTCGGCTTCGCCAACAACCTGCCGCCGCTGATCGAGCGCCTGCCGCCGGCCAAGCGGCCTGCCCTCGCGGCGGCGATCAAGAAGAGCGGAATGCCACCCCAGGCGCTCGACAAGATGAAGACCTGGACCGCCTCGATCATCCTGCTCGGCAACAAGTTCAGGGAGATGGGACTCTCAGGCGGCGTCGAAGGCGTCCTTCGCAACGACTTCTCGACCAAGGGAAAAGCGATCGGCGAGCTGGAAACCAATATCGAGCAATTGAGCTATTTCGACCGGCTCCCGGAGACCGCGCAGCGGGCGCTGCTCGAAGGCGCGATCGACGACCAGCATTCGATGAACGCCGAGCTTGGCGAGATGTTGAAGGCGTGGTCCAGCGGCGACGTCAACGGCATCGCCCAGACGTTCGACCGCGATCTTTCCGGCAATCCCGAGCTGCAGCAGGCCCTGATCCACCAGCGCAATTCGAACTGGAGCAAGTGGATCGAGAAACGCCTCGACCAGCCGGGCGCGGTGCTGGTGGCGGTCGGCGCAGGCCATCTCGCGGGCAAGGATTCGGTACTCGAGATGCTCAAGAAGGACGGCTACAGGGTCCGGCGGCTTCAGTAACGTCGGCGGACCGACGCTTACGACCGCTATCCACCGATAAATGTTCACCTTTTACGGGATTTCGCTAGACATTTCTTAATCAGTTGGTGACCATCATCGCCATTGTATCGGGCTGGGGGGTCTGATGCGCGTGCTGGCTGGCGGATGGGGGTCCGCCACGGGCGATAAGCCCGAAGGCCTTCGCGCAAACAAGCAACCCAGCACCATTCGCCTCGGGAGGGTGATGGATGGTGAGTATGTTCGTCGCTGCCGCGCTGGCCGCCGCAACCCCGACGGGCGCGCCTCCGCCTCCGCCGGCCGATCAGCCCGCGATGTTCGCCGTGCGGGACGCCGACACGACCATCTACATTTTCGGCACGTTCCATGCGCTCGACGGCCATTCGCAATGGTTGAACGCGCAGGTTCGCGACGCCTTCGAGCAATCGGGCGAGCTGGTGCTGGAAACCGTCATTCCCGAAGGACCCCAGCCGATCCAGGCGACCCCGGGCTTCCGGGGGCCGTCGGTGACCCCATCGGCGTCCTTCCTGGCGACTGCACGGATGGCGATTGGCGCGGGCCGGGCGCAGGGCATGCAGGTCGACAATGGCGCCGACATGGTGCTCCGCCATCTCGCCGAGGCTGAAGGCAAGCCCGTCGAGGGGTTGGAGACGCTCCAGCTCCAGCTCGACATGTTCAACAAGATGCCGGCGACGCCTGCCGCGGCACCCCGCGCACAGGCCGGGCAGCCGGCCCCGGCAAACGCGATGCAGGGCCTGTCGAAGGCGATGTCCGAGATGCAGTCGGCGTGGAAACGCGGCGACCAGGGCGTCTTCGTCCACATGCTCGGCCAGTTGAAGACCGCCGCCCCCGACACCTACCGGATGATGTTCACCGAGCGGAATGACCGCTGGGCGGACTGGATCAGGGCACGGATGCAGACGCCCGGCACCGTCTTCGTTGCCGTCGGCGCGGGCCATCTTGCGGGGCCTGACAGCCTGCTCGTGCGCCTCGCCGAACGTGGCATTGCGTCACGACGCGTCGACTGAGCGCTGGCCTTGATTGCGATGCTCAGTGGCGTCTGAGCACTCGAGTGGCAGTAATGGGTGGAAAACGGACTCAACGCTCTGCCGATGGTGGGAGGGTGTGGTTACGCTCCACTCCCCGTGAAGGACCGGATTTACAGTCCGGCTGCCGGAACTACCGGCTTTACCCTCCCAACGCGGATCGCTGGCCTGATGGGACGGGCAAGATCAGTTTAGATTGAAGTCTAGCTGCTCAGGTCGCCCCATATATGCGGGGCGCGCGAAAACACCCCGTCAGATGACGAGGCGGTAATAGAAGCGGATCGAGCAGTTACTCATGACGCGCGCCATGTGTCAGTCTGTCGTCGAAACGTCAACGTGCGGCGCTCACATCGAACGTCTGAAATGGGTGGAAAACTGCCGTTAGCGACCGCGGAACGCTAGCAACTTTGCACCCTCGTAGGACAGCGGTAGAGCGACGCCGGCCAAAAGCCATGCCAGGACCCCGACGTATGGGTGGCTCACCAGACCGATAACTGTGGAGACCGCAAAGGCGACCAGTACGCAGATGAGCACTCGTAATGCGTTTTGTCTCCGGGTCACCGTTCTGAAGTCGCACAGGCTATTTGCGGCAGCAATGGGTCGAAAACTGACATTAGCGCTTTCCTACAGGCCGTCCCTTATGCTTGCGTACCTCCGCTGACGCGCGCCCGAATCCAACGAAGTGGAGGAAGTGGAGGAAGAGCGGTTCCGATCCCTCCGGCTCCCTGCAAAGACGAGTTGCGAATTACGGGCCTCTCCCTTATAGGCGCGCGCTCCCGACCATGGTCATCCCTGGAGGCGTGGCGGGTAATTTAGCAAACGGAGCATAGCAAATGAGCGATCAGCTGACGCTGCCCGCCGAAGCGCGCGACCGGGCTGGCAAGGGAGCCTCCCGTGCACTGCGCCGCGAAGGCCGGGTCCCCGCCGTGGTTTACGGCGAAAAGAAAGAGCCCCTCTCGATCCACGTCGAGGAGAAGCTGCTGTCGAAAATGCTTTCGACGGGCCACTTCATGAACTCGGTCGTGATGATCGACTATCAGGGCAAGCCTCACCGCACCCTGCCGAAGGCGGTGGACTTCCACCCGGTGTCGAGCCGGCCGATCCACGTCGATTTCCTGCGGATCGGCGAGCACACCAAGGTGCACGTCGCCATCCCGATGCGTTTCGATAACGAAGATGCGTCACCGGGCCTGAAGCGCGGCGGCGTGCTCAACGTCGTCGTCCACGAGCTCGAGATCGTCTGCGACGCGGCGCACATCCCGAACGAGATCCACGTGCCGCTCGACGGCCTCGAGATCGGCGATTCGGTCCACATCAGCCAGGTGAAGCTGCCGGACGGCGTCGTCCCGGCGAACACCGACGAAGACTTCACCGTCGCCACCATCGTCGCTCCGTCGGCGATGAAGTCCGAAGAGGAAGAGACCGCGGCCGCCGGCGAGGTCCCGACCGTCGAAGGCGAAGGCGCAGAGGGCGAAGCCGCTGCCGAAGGTGGAGAGAGCGAAGGCGAATAAGCCTTGGCTTCCCCTCTCCTTCAGGGGAGGGGATCGAGGGGTGGGGTTTCGTGGGACTCTGCGCTTGACAGGCCCCACCCCCTGCCCCTTCCCCTCAAGGGGAGGGGAATGAATGCAAATTTGGGTTGGCCTCGGTAATCCGGGCGCGAAATATGCGCTCCACCGGCACAATGTCGGGTTCATGGCGGCCGACGTCCTCGCCGAGGTTCACGACTTCGGACCGTGGTCGAAGAAGTTTCGAAGCCTGATCGCCGAAGGCCGGATCGGACGGCAGCGGGTGCTGTTGCTGAAACCCCAGACCTTCATGAACGACAGCGGCGATGCCGTTCAGCAGGCGCTGAGATTCTACAAGCTCGACATGGACGCGCTGACCGTCTTCCACGACGAGCTCGACCTTGCACCGTTCAAGGTGAAGGTGAAGGTCGGCGGCGGCACTGCGGGCCACAACGGCCTTCGATCCATCGACGCCAGCCTCGGACCCGACTTCCGCCGCGTCCGCATCGGCATCGGTCATCCGGGCCCAGGCCGGAAGGACCTCGTCACCCCGCATGTGCTCGGTAATTATTCGAAGGCCGAGCGGGAGCCGCTGTCGGATATGCTCGCCGCGATCGCCAGCGAGGCGGACTGGCTGGCCGATGGGGACGATGCTCGCTTCATGAGCGACGTCGCGCTGCGGATGAACGGCGAAGTCTAGAAATCGACCGTCAGATAGCCCTGCACGTAGCGTCCGGGGTTCGAGTTGTAGACTCCCGAGCCGGCAATTCCCCACCCGCGATTGTTGAACAAGTTGACCATTTGCAGCCGGAAGGTCGCGCTGCGCTTCGCGATCTTGAAGCGATAATGGGTGCCGAAGTCGACGCGAGCGCGCGCGGGGACGAACACGAGATTGTCGGTCGTCGACGGCGTCCGGCCCCGATGCACGATGCCCGCATCTAGCTCCAGTCCTTCGACCGGCGTCTTCCAGTTGCCATTGAGGATGACGAGATGCGTCGGGAGGCCGACCGGCTTGGAGCCGACGTTGGTCGCGGCGGCATCTGCGGTGACCCTGGGATCGAGGAACATGCCGCCGGCAACGATATTGAGATTCGGAGTAAGGTTTCCCGAGACCGAGAATTCGACCCCGCGGCTCCGAACCGTGCCCACCTGCTTGTAAACATTGGCGGAATCGAAGCTGAAATAGGGTCGGCTCAGATCGAACACGCCGGCGACCGCCTTTAGGCCCTTGCCCAGGTTGAAGCGGATTCCGGCATCCTTCTGCTCGGTAAGAATGACGGGCAGCGGCGCCTTGCGATTGGCGGCGTTGTCGGGCGCCACGCCGCTTTCTTCGAGACCGCGCGCATAGCCTCCGTAGACGATGATCGACTTGCTGAGGTTTATCGCGGCGGTGGCATTGTAGAGCCACGGATTGGACTTTGTGACCGCGGTCGGATCGCCCGGCACTTCGGTTTCCTTGCGGAAGTTTGCCTTCGAGATTCCAAAGCTGATCTCCCCGACATCCTTCCAGCGCCCGTCATAAGCGAGCCCGACGGTGGTCTGCTTCACATGGTCGCGGCTGACCTCGCTGAAGTTGAATGAGGCGGGCTCGGGGTTGGTGACTTTCACCCCGATGCGGCCCGGTCCGAAATCGACGAAATCCGACCCGCCGAATTCTCGGTGCGCATCGCGATAGCGCGCGCTCAGGTGGAAGACATGCAGCCGCGGCCCGTCCGGGATGCTGTGGGTCAGCCTCAGCTCGCCGCTGTTCGATGCAGAGCGATTGGGTGGATCGGCGAACAAGACGCGCTCACCGCTTCCGTCCGGCTGCTCGTCGAGCAACAGGTTCGTCCAGCTATGCTTCACGTCCCACACCGAGTGGAAAGCGCCAAGGCGAAGCAGCCAGTTTTGCGCGAGCCGGCCCGAAGCGAGGACGCCGGTGTTCAAGCCCTTGTATCGGAAGTCCGCCCACCCGGCGCCTTCGTTGGTGTCGTTCCTGGGAAGCTTGGGCAGGAACGGGCCGGCAGGGATGTAGAAGGTCCCGGCCTCGTCGTCATAATCGTTGTTGAGCGTCCAGAAGGGCATGATCTCCACGCCCTTCACTGGTCGCCAGCGCGCGATCAGGCTCTCGGTATGGTTCCAGTTTGTCGTCCCGTCAGGGAAGCCGACGTGAGAGCCGTTGATCCCGTAGCCGAGGCTGAACGTCGGGCCGATCGGGACGGTGCCGTCGATCTCGAGCCCGTAGCTTCCCCAGCTATCCCAGTTGGCAACGACCGACGCACCGGCCTTGTCGCCGGGCGCGCGCAGCGTCTGGTCGACGATCCCGCTCGGCGCCGCGAACGGATAGCCCTGTGCGGACAGGCCTACCTTGATGCTGGTAGAGTCAAGCAAGGTGCTCGAAAGGCCCCACATCTGGTCGAAATAGAGCCCGTCGATGCGGAGGTTCCCAGCGGCCGCGGGTGAGAAACCGCGGGCGTTTCCCGCATTGTAGATGCCGAGGCTCTCGCGGCCCACACTGAAGCCGAATGCATCCTCGGCCTGGGTGACGGCATTCTCGTCGGAACGTGACTGCGCATGACTCAGTGCTGGAATGCAAACAAGCGCAGCTGCCGCAATGCGCAAACGCGATACCATCACGTCGTCCCCTTCTCATTCGTTCATGACGGGAGATGGCGGCCCCTTCAGCATTGCTTTCTACGAGGAGCGGTACGCCTTCGATTGATCTACGAACGGTCTCAGGACACAAACAGAC
>JAFBAM010000012.1 GCA_019247755.1 Sphingomonas sp. | reverse complement strand
ATCTTAAAAAACCCCGGCGTGTCGTTCGTTCCATCACGCGGTCCTTCAACACGACATCGAGTATGGGTCGCCTCAAGTGCCCTTAAGCGTCGTCGTCATCCATTTGCAGCGGCTCGCGTAGCAAGCTCGTAAGCTTGCTATAATACTGTGCGTGAATTGGCTGCTTTCACTGAATCGCTTCTGATCTAGCCCCTGTGCTAGCCTTAAAAAAGGGGATGCGATGGGCGAGACACGAAAGCTCGCGGCGATCCTGGCCGCCGACATTGTCGGATACAGCCGGCTCACCAGCGCGGATGAGGACCGCACCTTGGCGCGATTGCGGGCGTTGCGCAGCGACCTTATCGATCCCACCATCGACGTGCACAAGGGGCGCGTTGTGAAGCGCACCGGGGACGGCGCCCTTGTCGAGTTCCGCAGCGTGGTCGACGCCGTTCGTTGCGCCATCGAGGTTCAGAACGGCATGGTCGAGCGCAATGCTGGTCTGCCGGCGGACCGTCGCATCGAGTTCCGCATCGGCATCCATCTCGGCGACGTAGTCGAGGAGAGCGACGGCGACCTGATGGGCGACGGCGTCAACATCGCCTCGCGACTGGAAAGCATCGCCGAGCCGCGCACGATCTGCCTATCCGAAGACGCCTTTCGACAGGTCCGGTCGAGGCTCGATTTGGCGGTCAGCGACAAAGGCGAAGTCCGCCTCAAGAACATAGCGCAATCGATTCGGGTCTATTCGCTCGAGATCGGCGCTCCCGTCGAAACGAAATCCACCACGCCAACCGAAGCGCCGGTTCCGGAAAAGATTCCGGCAGAGCTCGCGTCGCCGGACAGACCATCGATTGCGGTCCTCGCATTCCAAAACATGAGCGGCCATGCCGAGCAGGAATATTTTGCTGACGGGATAACCGAGGACATCATCACCGACCTTTCCAAGGTCGGTGGCCTTCTGGTCATCGCGCGCAATTCAAGCTTCGCCTACAAAGGCAGGGCGGTCGACATCCGCACGATCGCCCGCGAGCTCGGCGTCCGCTCGGTGCTCGAGGGCAGCATCCGCCGAGCAGGAAACCGGGTCAGGATCACCGCGCAGCTGATCGACGCGCAGACCGGCGGACACCTTTGGGCCGACCGCTTCGATCGCGACCTGAGCGACATCTTCGCGGTCCAGGATGAAGTCACACGACGGATCGTCGACGCGCTCAAGATCAAACTGAGCCCGGGCGAGGCCACGCGGCTCGGCGAGGTCGAAACGACCAGCAGTGAGGCGCACGACTTGTTCCTCGCCGGCCGCGAGTTCCTGTTTGCCCCGACCAGGAACCGCGAGACGTTCGATCGGTCGACCGACCTTTTTGCAAAGGCGACGGTCGACGATCCAAGCTACGGCGAGCCTCATGCGGGACTCGCCTTTGCTCATCTACTGAACTGGCAGCACCATTGGACGGATGACTGGAGCCGCTCGCTCGAATCCGCCCAGCGAAGTATCAGCCTGGCCCTAGAGAAAAGTCCGCAGAGCGCCTTCGTGCATTACATCGCGGCGATCTTCTTCTTTTGGAACAAAGATCTCGACCGATCTGCATCCGAGGCTGATGTGGCGCTTGATCTCAGTCCAAACTACGCTAACGCGCTGAGCACGCGCAGTCTGCCGTGCATCTACGGCGGGCAGCCCCTTGCGGCGGTTCCGTACATACAGAAGGGCCTTCGGCTAGATCCGGCGACCAAGCACGTTTACCTCCACTTTCTCGGTTCAGCCTATCTGGTTGCCGGCGAATACAGGACGGCCGCGACCGTGTTCAGGGAGCGCATCCAGCTCAGCCCCAAGACGGATTTCTCGCGCGCCTTTCTTGCCGTCGCGCTCGGGCATTTGGGCGCGGCCGAGGAAGCCCGCCGCGTCTGGCGCGAGTTGATGGACATCAATCCAAAATACTCGTTTGCCGAGCACGTCGGGCGGCTCCCGTTCCGGAACAAGGCGGACGCCGACCGGCTGGGCGAGGGGCTGAGCAAAGCGGGCATCGCAGCTTAATGCACACGCATGGGATCCTACAGACCCAGCCTTGCCACCCCTAAGGATACGGCAGCTTTGGGTAGCTTTGCGTCCGTAGCGGGACGCGACGGAAT
>JAFBAM010000297.1 GCA_019247755.1 Sphingomonas sp. | reverse complement strand
GGCGGCGCCGTTCGGGCGGAAGGGTCTCCGGCAGGGCGAAGAGCACCCAGAGGAAGTTGACCGCGGCGAGGCTCGCGGCGGCGATGAACGGCGCACGTGTGCCGAAGGTCGCAAGCAGGCCGCCGAGCGCCGGGCCAAGGATGAATCCGCCGCCAAAGGCCGCTCCCGTCAGCCCGAACACCCGCGCGCGCTGCTCAGGTGGCGTGACGTCAGCGAGAACGGCATTCGCAGGCCCGTAGCTCGCGCCCGCGATGCCGGCGACGAGACGACCGAGGAACAGCCAGCCGATCGCCGGCGCCGCCGCCATCAGGCCATAGTCGATCGAGAAGGCGAGGACGCAGGCCAGCAGCACGGGGCGCCTGCCGAAACGATCGCCGAGATTGCCGATCACGGGTCCGGCGAGGAACTGCGTCCCGGCATAAGCGACCAGCATATAACCGGCGATGCGTGTGGCCCCCGCTACGCTCACGTGGGCGAGGTGAACGATCAGGTTCGGAAGCACGGGCAAGACGATCCCGAAGCCGACCGCATCCAGCAGCAGGATCAGAAGAACGACAGGAACAGCGTGACGCGAGGACACCATCTTCGTGTCGCTAACACGAACAGCCGCGAAGGGGGAGAACGTCGCCTTGGCAACATTTCGTCAATATTTGTGACGGACAATCGTTGCGTGGCGTGGGCGGTGGCGTTTTTCTTGGAACGAGGGACGACCGCAGATGAGGTATTTTGGTTCAAAGCGCGTCGAGCAACTCGACGAGGACGCCTATGCCGCCGAACGGCTGATGGCGATCGCCGGCCGCTTCAAGACGGCCAGCCCCGACCAGCCCGCCGAGGCTCCGGTCGACAGCGAGGAGGCGCCCAAGGCGCAGGACAAGCCGAATTGAGGCCGCTCATCGTCGCGCTGGCGCTCTTTTCCAGCGCGTGCGACGGCTCGACGGCTGCAAACAGGGGCTCAGTGACGGTCCAGTTGCCGAGAGCGCGCCCGGCTACACCGGCGCCTGGTTTTTCGGCGGCTGCGGCTCCGAAATCTGGGTCGGCAGCGCAACGGCCATAATTTACGAAAACCGTAGGAACCTTGCCGTGTAACCTACGTTAACGAGCCGGAACCCTTGCCAAAGAGATTTCGGTGTCGGAACAATCAGATAGGCGCGATTTCGATCAAATCGAAAGAATTAACGCCCAACTTACGGCAAGCCTGAAGAGCTGCCGGGCGATTCTTCACGATTGCCAGCAGAAGCTCGCGGCCAATTCGAACGAGCCCGAAACTTTGGCCGAAAGCGAAGAAGCCGAGCTTTAAGCCCGCCTACAATCGGGGTTTCCGGCAAACCTAGGCAAGTGTAACGTCACGCCGGTTGCGTCGCTGAGTCTCGCGGCGTTCATGCGTACAGCCGCGGGGGCGCTGTATGAAGTTTGGGGCCGACGGGCGCCGGGATGGCGTCCGGTGATATTCAATTCGCTGACCTTCCTGGTCTTCTTCGCCATCGTCATGGCGCTGCACTACGCGCCGTTCTTCAGCTGGCATCAGAAGAAGATCAACCTGATGATCGCGTCGTACCTGTTCTACGCGGCGTGGAATCCCCCATTCGTCATCCTGCTGTGGGTGTCGACCGTGGTCGACTGGTGGGCGGCGCAATGGATGGTGCGCGCGAAGGTCGAACGGACGCGGAAGCTGTGGATGCTGACCAGCGTGGTCGTGAACCTCGGGATGCTAGGCTACTTCAAATATGGCGGCTTCCTGCTCGACAATTTCGTGACGATCGCGGGCTCGCTGGGGGTCATCTACCACCCGCCGGGCTGGGACATCGTCCTGCCGGTGGGCATTAGTTTCTATACGTTTGCGACCTTGTCCTACACGCTGGACGTGTATCTCAGGCGGTCGGCGCCGGCCGGTCACTTCCTCGACTATGCGCTGTTCGTCACCTTTTTCCCGCATCTGGTGGCAGGTCCGATCATGCGGCCGACCGAACTGGTCCCGCAGTTCCAGGAGCCGCGGCAGGCGAAACCGAACCAGATCTTCTTCGGGCTGGCGCTGCTGACGCTGGGGCTGTTCCAGAAGGTGGTGCTCGCGGACGGCTTCCTCGCGCCGGTGGTGGAGGCGGTCTATGACGCTCCCGGGAAGATGCCCGGCATGCTCGACAGCTGGGTCGCGACCCTCGCGTTCGCAGGCCAGATCTTCTGCGACTTCGCGGGCTATTCGACCTCGGCAATCGGGGTGGCCTTGTGCCTGGGCTTCGCGATGCCCGACAACTTCCGTTTCCCCTATGGCGCGGTCGGTTTCTCGGACTTCTGGCGGCGCTGGCACATCACGCTGTCCAGCTGGCTGCGCGACTATCTTTACATTCCGCTCGGCGGGAACAGGCACGGGCATGCGCGGACCTATGCGGCGCTGATGGGGACGATGCTGCTCGGCGGCCTGTGGCACGGCGCGAACTGGACCTTCGTCGTATGGGGCGGGCTGCACGGGACGTATCTGTCGGTCGAGCGATGGCTCCGGGCGCGGTTCAAAGGGTTCACACCGGGGCGCGCGTCATTGCTGGGATTGGCCGTCCTGACCTTCCTCCTCGTCAACATCACCTGGGTGTTCTTCCGGGCGAAGACCTTCGCCGGTGCAGGGCTGGTGCTGAAGGGAATGGCGGGGATGCAGGCCAAGCCCGACCCGCTGATCGCTGCGGGGCCGATGGTCATCGCGGTCGCGATCGTTTCGGGGATTTTCGGGACGCATCTGGCGATGCGCAACACGACCTTGGAGGCGGTGGTGGAGCGAACGCCGTCAGTCGCGATCGCGGGGATTTGGACGATGCTGCTGTTCGCGGTCATCGTCGAGCAGGGGCAGGGCAGTGCATTCATCTACTTCGCCTTCTGAACGGGGCCTCATGACCGGCACGCGCGACGGCGCGCTGCCGCCTGGCTTGAGGAAGACGGCGTCCGACCGGCCGGGGCAGGCGCAGCCGGTCCCGACGCGCGACATCCCATCAAGGCCGTGGGTGAAAATCGGCATGTTTGCCTTCGCGGGGGCGGCATTGCTGACGGCGGGATGGGAGTGGAATGCGAGGGAGCGACTTCAACTCCGTGCAGGCGACATCAATGATAGCCCGCAGGCTTGGGCGGAGGCGCGCCGCGCCGCCGATGGCGCTCCGGTCGCGATCGTCGGTGACAGCCGCATCCTGTTCGACACGGACCTCGAACGCTTCCGGCAAATGACCGGCGTGAAGCCGGTCCAGGTCAGTCACGTTGGGACGAACTCGAGGGCATTGCTCGAGCATTTCGCCAACGACCCGAATTTCCACGGGCTGCTGATCGTCGGGATGGCCGACACCATGTATTTCGGCATGCCGGTCATCGGCTTGGGCGGGAACGCGGTCCACAATTACGTGAAGAATGGCAAGCCGTCGCAGATCACCGGCCTGTGGATCGACCGCTGGCTGCAGAAATACCTGGCCTTCATGGACAGTGATTATCGGCTGAGCCTGCTGACCAATCGGGCGATCGATTTCGGGGTGAGGAAAGGCGTCGACAGCCCGTACGACGACGTCTGGAAGATCTCCGAGGACTTCCCGGGCCGGCAATATTTCATGTGGCACCGGATCGAGACCGATCGATTCCTGCAGCAGCATGCGCGCTATGCATGGCAGGGCTTCAACGGGCCGAATGTTCCGCCGGCGGTGGCCAACAAGGTTATCGCTAGGTCAGCCGAGGCGGTACGGCGTATCCGCGCCCATGGCGGGGACGTGATTTTCGTCCGGCCGCCGTCGGCTCCGCAGCTTCGGGTCAACGAGCAGCGCCGCATACCGCGAGCGCTTGGATGGGATCGGCTGCTGGTGGGTGCGAACGCCAAGGGCATTCACTTCGATGACCTGCCCGAGGCTCGCAACCTGGTGCTGCCGGAATGGTCGCACCTTAGCCGTAAATGCGCGGCGGTGTTCACCGATGCCTACGTGCGGCGGCTGGTCGAGTTGACTCCGCGGCTGAAACTGCGCCCGGACGCGCCGCCGCCGCTTACCCGCGCCGACTGCGTGCCGTCGACGATCGCCTCACGCTAACTCGCCGCTGAGCTTCGCCGAGAGCGCAGCCGCTTCGTTTGTGGAGCGGCAGGCGACGAAGATCGTGTCGTCGCCACAGATGGTCCCGGCGATCTCCGGCAGGTCGCTGTTGTCCAGCGCAACGCCGACGAGGTGCGCCGAGCCGGGTGGGGTCTTGATCACGACGAGGTTCGCCGCGGGTTCGACCGATCGGACCCAGTCGCGGAAGACTGCGGCGATGCGCGGCGAGAAGGCGTCGCGGGCGGCTTCCGGCAGCGCGTAGCTCAGCTGGCCGTCGCGGCGAACCTTCACGGCGCCTATCTGCTCGAGATCGCGAGAGATGGTCGCCTGCGTGACCGCAAAGCCTAGAGCGCCAAGGCGTTCGGCCAGCTCGTCCTGACTCGCCAGCGTGCCGGAACGTATGACGTCGGCGAGCGCTCTCAGGCGGCGTTCCTTAAGTTCAGTCATGCGCATAGATATGCATTCACTTGCATAAATATGCAACTACTCACATATGGCGCCTCCCATGATTCGGACGGCTATCCTTGGAGCTTCGGGCTATGTCGGCGGCGAGCTGCTGCGGCTGATTGCCGCGCATCCGCAGCTTACGGCTGCGACCTTGTTTGGCGAGAGCAAGGCGGGGCAGGCTGTTCGGGCAGTGCACCCGCACCTCGCCGCGGCCTATCCGAATGCGGTTTTCGACAAGTTCGACGGGTCGCTCGACGGCATCGATCTGGTCTTCGCCGCGCTTCCGCATGGACACAGTCAGAGGGTTGCCGCCGACATCCTCGCGAAAGGTATTCCGTTTGTCGATCTAGGTGCAGACTTCCGGCTGGACGAAGCGGCCAACTACGAGCGCTGGTACGGTCATGCGCATGAAGCGCCCGAACTGCTCGGCGAGTTCGTTTACGGGATTCCAGAGCTCAACCGCGACGCGATCAAGGGCGCGAAGGCCGTCGCTGCGGCCGGTTGCTATGCGACCGCGGCGATCCTGGCGCTGAAGCCTTTGGTCGATGCGGGACTGGTGAAGCCGGACAGCCTGATCATCGATGCCGCATCTGGTGTCAGCGGCGCGGGTCGCGAAGCAAAGGAAGCGACTGGCTTCAGCACCGTCGACGGAAGCCTTTCTGCCTACGGGCTGCTCAACCATCGGCACACGGCGGAAATGGAACTGGCGCTGGGAGCGACGGTGCTGTTCACGCCGCACCTTGTGCCCATGACCCGCGGAATCCTCGCGACCTGCTACGGCGAGGCGACAGGCGCGTGCGACCCGTTGAAAATGCTCAGCGATGCCTACGCAAACGAGCCGTTCATTCACGTCACCGACCAGCCGCCCGCGACCAAATGGGTCAGCGGGTCGAATGGCGTGCAGCTGACGGCGCGCTACGACGAGCGGACCGGGCGCGTGCTCGCGCTGTCCGCGATCGACAATCTCGGCAAGGGCGCGGCGGGGCAGATGATCCAGTGCGCGAACTTGGTGCTCGGCCTCGACGAGACGGCCGGGCTGACGACCATCGGAGTTTACCCATGAGCATTACCGCCGCGGAGGGCTTCGTGGCCGCCGGCTGCCACGCCGGCATCAAGCGGCGCAAATTCGACATGGCGCTGATCGCGACCGAGGACGGCCGGCCGGTGCCGTGCGCGGCTGTCTTCACGCAGAACAAGTTCGCCGCTCCGCCGGTCGAGCTCGACCGCGCAACGCTCGCCGCCAATGGCGGCAAGGCCGCGGCGATCATCGTCAATTCGGGCAATGCGAACGCGGGCACGGGGGCGCCGGGCTACAAGAATGCGCAGCTGATGGCCGCCGCGACCGGCGAAGCGCTGCAGATCGCCAACAGCCACGTCATGGTCTGCTCCACCGGGATCATCGGCACTCCGTTGCCGATGGCGCCGATCCTGCATGCGACGCCAAGGCTTGCGCACAAGCTGTCCGTCGACGGCGCGCACGACGCCGCGCGAGGGATCCTGACGACCGACCACCAGGCGAAGGAAGTCGTGATCAAGGGCTCGACCTTCACGCTCGGCGGCATGGCCAAGGGCTGCGGGATGATCGCGCCGAACATGGCAACGATGCTGGCGTTCCTGACGACCGATGCCGACGTTTCGCGCTCGGTTATGCAGAAGGCGCTGAAGGCTGCATCTGATGCGACCTTCAACACGCTCAATGTCGATGGCGCGACGTCGACCAACGACACGGCGATGCTGCTGGCGTCGGGAAAGCGCGGGAGGGCCGACCCGCAGGAGTTTGCCGACGCCGTGCTCGCAGCGTGCCGCGAGCTGACGATGATGATGGCGCGCGATGCCGAGGGCATGACGCGGATCGCGCACCTGACCGTCACCGGCGCCAAGACCAATGAAGAGGCGCGGACTGCGGCCAAGAACATCGTCGAGAACAACCTCGTCAAATGCAGCTGGTACGGCGGCGACCCCTATTGGGGGCGGCTGATGGCGGCAGCTGGGTCTGCAGGCGTCGATATGAGTGTCGCCAAATCGTTCGTTGCCTATGGCGGCATCAAGGTCGCGAAGGGCGGCGTCGGCATCCAGCACGATGGCCAGTCGCTCTCCGAGCACATGATGGGCGACGAGGTCGAAATCGAGGTGCATCTCGGCGCCGGCCACGGCCACGCGCGGATGATCGGGATCGACCTCGGCCCCGGCTACATCAAAGAGAATAGCAAGACATCGTGATGGCCAGCCTTCCTCCACTGCAGACCGCGCGCATCCTCGTCGAGGCGCTGCCCTACATCCGCCAGTTTGCCGGCAAGTCGGTGGTGGTGAAGCTCGGCGGGGCGGCGATCGACCGCGAAAGTGACCTTGCGCTGGCGCAGGACGTATTGCTGCTGCGAAGTGTCGGCGTGCGCTGCGTGTTGGTGCACGGCGGCGGGCCGCAGGTCGACACGATGCTTCGGCGCGTCGGCAAGGAGCCTGAGTTCAAGGATGGGCTTCGCGTCACCGATGCGGAGACGCTCGAGATCGTCCGGATGGTGCTGGTCGGGAAGATCAACCGCGACCTCGTTTCGACCATCAACAGCCAGGCGGGCGACGAGCCCGTCGCGGTAGGCGTTTCGGGCGAGGACGCCGGACTGCTGGAAGTGACGCCGGCCGACTCTGCATTCGGCTTCGTCGGCAATGTGACAAAGGTGCGGGCGGAATTGATCCACCGGTTGCTCGACGATGGCCTGTCGCCGGTGATTTCGACGGTCGGCGCGAACGCCGAAGGACAGCCATATAACGTCAACGCCGACGAGGCCGCGCGGGCGATCGCGGTGGCGATGAAGGCGGAGAAGATCGTCTATCTGACCGCCGTTCCCGGGCTACTCGAAGATCCGAAGGACGAGGCTACGCTGATTCCCCGGCTGACCTCGGCCGAGCTGCGCGAGCGGCTCACGCACGACAGCGTGGGCAAGGGCATGATCCCGAAGCTCAAGGCGTGCGCCGACGCAGTCGACCAGGGCGTCGGCTTCGCCCACATCATCGACGGGCGCGTTCACCACAGCCTGCTGATCGAGTTGCTGACCGACCATGGCGTCGGGACGATGATCAAGCGGGAGAGAAGCTGGTGAGGCACCTGCTGTCGATCCGCGACCTGGATGCGACCGACCTCAACTGGATTCTCGCCGCTTCGGAGCAGCCGCATCCGCGCTTGCTCGAAGGGAAGGGCGTCGCGCTCTATTTCGAGAAGCCGAGTTCGCGGACGCGAAACTCGATGGAACTGGCGGCAGCGCAGCTTGGAGGCCACCCGGTCTATATCCAGCCGAACGAGCTGGGCATCGGCAGCCGCGAGAGCGTCGCAGACGTGACGCATACGCTCGCCTGCTATCATGCCATCATCGCGGCGCGTGTGTTCGATCATGGGCTGCTGGAGCAGATGGCGGCGGTGAATGCTGCGCCGGTGCTCAACATGCTGTCGGGCACCGACCACCCGCTGCAGGCGCTCGCCGACCTTCTGACGGTCAAGCAACTGGTTGGACGGCTCGAGGGCGCGAAGATCGCCTTCATCGGCGAAGGCAACAATGTGTCGCGCTCGCTCGCCGAGGCCTGTGCGCTGGTTGGCGCGGAGTTCAGCATCGCCAGCCCACAGGGGCATGGGCTCGACGGCATAGCCGGCGTTCGGCAGGTCGCCGACCCCGAGGAAGCCGTCGATGGAGCTGATGTGGTCTACACGGACGTCTGGGTATCGATGGGAGGCGAGGATAGCGACGAGCGGCGGGCCGCGTTCGAGCCTTACCAGGTTAACGAGTCCCTGATGAGCCGGGCGAACGACGCCTGGTTCCTGCATTGCCTGCCTGCCCGGCGCGGCGAGGAAGTGACGGCGCCGGTCATCGACGGCAAGCGCTCCGGTGTCTGGCGCCAGGCCGAGAACCGGATGCATACGGCGCGTGGCGCCATGCTTTGGATGTTGGGACAGAATTAATGGCGGATAAGAAGCTGAAGGTGGTACTCGCTTATTCGGGCGGGCTCGACACTTCGATCATCCTCAAGTGGCTGCAGACCGAATATGAGGCGGAGGTCGTGACCTTCACCGCCGACTTGGGACAGGGCGAAGAGGTCGAGCCGGCGCGCAAGAAGGCCGAGATGCTGGGCGTGAAGCCCGAGAACATCTTCATCGACGATTTGCGCGAGGAGTTCGTCCGCGACTTCGTCTTCCCGATGTTCCGAGCCAACACGCAATATGAGGGCGATTACCTGCTCGGAACGTCGGTCGCACGTCCGCTGATCGCCAAGCGGCAGATCGAGATTGCGCGTCAGGTCGGTGCGGATGCGGTTTGTCATGGCGCAACCGGCAAGGGCAACGACCAGGTTCGCTTTGAGCTCGGCTATTATGCGCTGGAGCCGGACATCAAGGTGATCGCGCCGTGGCGGGAGTGGGAATATCAAAGCCGCGAGGCGCTGCTCGACTTCGCCGAGAAGCACCAGATCCCGATCGCTAAAGACAAGCGCGGGGAGGCGCCATTCTCGATCGATGCGAACCTGCTGCACTCGTCGTCAGAGGGGAAGGTGCTGGAGGATCCG
>JAFBAM010000209.1 GCA_019247755.1 Sphingomonas sp. | reverse complement strand
GTTTTCTTTTGTGTTCAGTGCACGCGACGAAAAGCGTGACGCCCTTCGCCTAACTTGCGATTTAGTTGGCGGCGGCCTGGTAGCCTGACGCGAATTGCGTCGGAGGCGCCGCATCCCACCCATAGATGTCGGGCAGGTAGCTCAGCTTTCCATCACGAACCTGAGCCGTGATGTAGGTGGTGTAGATCCGTGTTCCCTTGGGGAGTTGGACCCTGGTTTCGGGGTCCGTGCCCGGTGAAACGGGATCGCTCCCAAGCAGCCAACGGCCAAGGCGCTTGGCGTCCTCGACGCGCACGCAGCCGTTGCTCAGATTGCGGTTGGCCAGGGCGAACTTCGAGTGATCCGGCGTGTCGTGAAGGTAGATGTCCTCGGGGTTCGGGAACGGGAACTTGAGAATCCCCATCGAGTTCAATGGCCCTGGTCCCTGCCGGATCTTCAAATGCAGGGTTCCCGCCGCCGCAGCCTTCCAGTCGATCGTCTTTGGATCGATGATAGTAGGAGTTTCACTCCACTCGTCGATCACGTCGTATTTGTGCGACGAGAAATATTTCAGGCCGAGCTGAAGGACATTTGGCGCAATGGTCTTGCGAACGAGGTGGTCGGGCGCGTGCCAATATGGATTGTAAGTGATGTAGTACATCACACTCGCAATCATCGGCGTCGGCAACTCGTTGGTACCGGTGATGACTTTCATTGAATCGAGCTTTTGACCGTCCTCATAAAGAGTCAGCGTCGATGCTCCCGCATCGACGACGAGGTATCGGCCGCCTGAGGGAATGGATCGCACGCGCTCGAGGTTCGCAAGTAACCTCGGATCGGGCGTCAAATTGCCGGAGGCCTGTGCCTGCGCCCATCCGGCGTCACGCAGCTGCGCGTAGATCGGATTTACATTCGCCGTATTGACCAGATAGGTCTCGAGCGACGGAGCTGCAGCCGCCGTAAGCAGGATGGAGTTGGTTTCCGATCCCTGTGGCTTCAGTACCGGGTACGCGTAGATCATTCCCGGGGTCGGCCGCTTGATGGCCTGGACGTACGCCACCCACGCTGACGACACGGCCCGTTCGGCCGCAGCGACGTCTGCCGGATTGCCGCTTCGTGCCTGCGCTGCGGCCGCCTGAACCCCGGCCGCTAGTTGCGGCCCCTGGGGGAAACCATCGAAGGGTGCGCGCTGGAGGATGCTGACGAGCTGCGTGATCGCGCGGTCGTCCTGCCCGGCGCGGAACCAGATGTTCTGCGCATGATAGGTCTCGTAAAACGCAGCCACGGACGGCGAGACTGGCGACGGCGGCGCAGCTACGGGGATCTGGGCGAGCGCCGGCGACGTCGCAATCAAAGTGCCAAGCGCCGTTCCAAGTAAAGTCCGCTTAAGCTTCACTTCCAGATCCCCCTTCCCAGAAGAACCGCAACATTAGAAGCGACTTATCCCATAGCCAAGCTGGATTGGCGATGAACCTAGACCGGAAGCGCCCCCAATCCGACTTGTCTTCCGCGCCGTTCGGCTTAGGCAGCGGCCATCAGCTTGAAGATGGGGTTCTGACATGGACGTGAAGGGGACAGCGGCCGTCGTAACTGGGGGTGCATCGGGCCTCGGCGAGGCAACGGCTCGCGAGTTGGCGCGACGCGGTGCGAAAGTGGCGGTGTTCGACCGTGACGTTCAGCGTGGCGAGCAGGTAGCGACTGGGATCGGCGGCGTGTTCTGCGAGGTCGATGTGACCTCCGACGACAAGGTGAAAGCCGCGTTTGAGAAGGCGCGAGCTGCGCATGGCCAAGAGCGGATCCTCGTCAACTGCGCCGGCGTCGCCAATGCTGCGAAGACGGTTTCGCGCGACAAAGAAACGAAGGCGGCCAAGCTCTATCCGATGCAGCAGTTCGAACTTGCCATCCAGATCAACCTAATCGGTACCTTCCGATGCATTTCGCAGTCGGCGTTCGGCATGGTGGACCTCGATCCGCTCGCCGACGGCGAGAGGGGCGTGATCATCAACACGGCGTCGGTAGCGGCTGAGGATGGCCAGATCGGACAGGCGGCTTATTCGGCGTCAAAGGGTGGCGTCCTGGCGATGGCACTCCCGATCGCCCGCGACCTCATGAACGAAGGCGTGCGCGTCAACACTATCTTACCGGGCGTGTTCAAGACGCCGATGGTGGCAATGATGCCGCTGAATGTGCAGGACGCGCTGGGCGCGCAGGTCCCGTTCCCGAAGCGGCTGGGTACGGCAGAGGAATATGCGCAGCTGGCCTGCTTCCTGATCGAGAACGTCTACATGAACGCAGCGGCGGTGCGTCTGGATGGTGGCATCAGGATGGCGCCGCGCTGATGACCGATTACGCGCGTCTCCTCGAGGAAATCGCGGAGGCGGCACGCGAGGCTGGGGAGGCAATCCTCACCGTGGTTCGCCGCGGGTTCGACGTTGAGGCGAAGCAGGATTCATCGCCAGTCACGGAAGCGGATCGCGCTGCGGAGCTAGTGATCCTTGCGGCGCTTGCACGGGCAGCCCCGGGCGTGCCGGTGATTGCAGAGGAAGAAGTCGCCGCTGGCCGAATTCCTGCGCACGGTGATGTCTTCTTTCTCGTCGACCCGCTCGACGGGACGAAGGAGTTCGTCCGCGGCGGAGACGATTACACCGTGAACATTGGGCTGATCGAAGGCGGTACGCCAAAGCTTGGTGCGGTGTTCGCGCCGGCGACCGGACGCTTGCACGGTGGTCTGGTGGGCGAAGGCGCATGGCTGGAAGATGGAAATGCCCGGCAGCCTATCTCGTCACGTGCGCGAGGCGAGCATCTGACTGCGGTCGCTTCCAAGTCGCACCTCAACCAGGCGACTATCGATTACCTGCGTGAAGCGGCGGGGGAGTGCGATTACGTCGCGATTGGGTCCTCGCTAAAATTCTGCATCGTCGCGGAAGGGAAGGCGGACATTTATCCGCGGGCGTCACCGACCAGCGAATGGGACACGGCGGCAGGGCAAGCAGTGCTGCTTGCGGCAGGGGGGCTCGTCGACGGACCGGACGGCGAGGCGCTTCGTTACGGCAAACCGACTTTCTTGAACCGGGGCTTCGTCGCGACGTCAGGTTGGAAGCCGCCGCGATTAGACGCCTATCTGGAGCCATTCTCCGGCGGCGGTGACCTGCCACAGGGGGTTTAGGGACTTGCTCGAGGCCACGGATCAATCTGCCGTGGCTTGAGATTGCTCCAATCTGGATGTTTTTGATTCGGAGATACGAACGAACGCCTGCCCAGCGATCGGACCTCCAATCGCGCGGCTTCAATCATCTGATAGAGTTCGGCGGCCGTCGAACGTGACGATTCGGCGAAATCAAGGCGGAACAGCAGCTGCTGCGCTTCACAAAGCGCATCGGATAACTCGG
>JAFBAM010000181.1 GCA_019247755.1 Sphingomonas sp. | reverse complement strand
CGCCGCAGTCCAACTAGGCGGGCGTCACTGGCCTCGGTTCGCGGTGACGTTGGCAGTGGCGCCATACTGCGACAGCAAGGATCAGCAGGATCGGATAGCTCCAGAAGCGCAGGGCGGCCGCATAGGCCAGCGGGAGGAGATCCGAGTGCATGCCCTTCATCAGGTGACCCATGCTGGTCGTGAGTTGCAAGCCGCTGATCCATAGCGGCCAGAAGCGATCTGACGTTAAGGCTACTGCTGTGAAGGCGGCGAAGGTCGCGAGGTCGATGACCATCACGCCGGTTTGAACGGATGAGTAGCTGGTCGCGGCCGGGCCGCGGGCGGCGAGGCTGGCGAAATTCGCGATAACGCAGACAATCGCGACAATTCGCGCGTCGCGCGTGCCCTTCACCAGGGCGTAGCCGCAGGCTCCGAAGAGCAGCAGGTTGAAGAGAATCAGGCGGATCATCGGTCAGGGAACCGGACAGCCGAAGACGGCTGCCCGGTCAACACCCGCTTATGCAACGATCCGTAGATCGGCCTGAGCCGTCTTCGGCGGACAATCGCCTTCGTCGCCGAAGCTCACGGTGCGCAGCCCCGGGATGCTCTTCCGCGTCTCGGCGAGCACTGCATGGCAGTTGGCGATCCCGCCACGCGCGGCAATCAAGCCAGCTGTGGTCGCTCCGATCTGCTCGAACGCGCTATGAGTGGCGACGAAACCCGCGCCGGTAACGCTACGCGCGTGGATCATCCGGGTTTGGAGCTCGGCCAATTCGGCGAGCGCCGCTTCAATGCTTTCCTCGACGGTGCGAACCTGAGTCGCGACCTCGTATGCGGCGTTCTCAATCTGATGCTTACGCATGTGACTGCTCCTTTCCGCGCGACAAGGATCGCGCAGCCATGGTTGCCGAAATGAAAAGAGAACTGGTTTTCGACTAGCTCGAGAGAAGCCGTGAAAGGCTTTCCAAACCGGCGAGATACATGCCCGCCGAGAACGCCGCGCCGATTGCGATCGCCGCAATCCAGAACAGCCGCTGGCCGACGTTCATCTCATTCCGGGGGTTACTCCTCGTAGCGAACGGCGGTTGCAGGGAAGACTGGAAAGAAACGGGCCTCTGCTCGGTTAGGAAACCAGCTTCCCCAATCTCCCCTGCGCGGTCAGCGTGCCGAATCTGAATACTGACCGCGGCTTCTGGGTGGCCGGTTTGGACCTCATCGGGAATGTACGGCGATTGATGTATCAACCGCTGATATGGCCCCTTCACCTGAACAACGATCCGCGCCGCCTGTGTGCGACGCTCGACGCCGAGGATCGATAGCGCCTGACGGATGCGCTGATCGACGGTGTGGGGCGAGATTTTAAGCTCGGCGGCGATTTCCTTCGACGACCAATGCTGGTCAACGAGCAGGAGACAATCGAGCTGGCCTGGCGTGAGCTTCGCAACCCGGGCGGCCATCAGGGCCGCCTCCGCAGGCTGACGAAAGTCACGAGGCGCGCCGGACGCGCCATTCGATCTGTCCAAAGAAACACCCACCCCGCCCAACATGCGGTACTCCCGAGCCGAGTCCCACGACCATTAGGTCAACTTCTTAAGCTTGGCCAGTTTCCCGCTGGATTTACGCCATTTTCGACTTATCCAAAGTAAAGGGCTGGTGAGCGTCTTTGCAAGCTCAATTCGCGTATTCTTTTGAGGACTGAGATGGTGGAGAGGGCTGGATTCGAACCAGCGTACGCTTGCGCGGGCAGATTTACAGTCTGCTGCCTTTAACCACTCGGCCACCTCTCCACGAGGCCCCGGCGAAGAACCGGGCATTCAGACAGGCGCGCCACATGGCGTCGCACCATTGCTGTGTCAACGCGCGGATCTGCGTTGGGTTGGCGCCTTCGACGACGCTAGGGCGCTCCAGAGGGGACGCCAGTCGGTCAGACTGGCTAGGCTGGAGCGGGTGAAGGGAATCGAACCCTCGTCGTAAGCTTGGAAGGCTTCTGCTCTACCATTGAGCTACACCCGCCCGCGTAGTCCAGATGCCCACGCGGTCGGCGAGCGTCAACCCGCGACCCGGCTTGACCGCCGCCGAGCCGCTGCACTACCACGCGATTCGCATGACGAACCTGGTCGCCATCGCCGCAACCTCGACCGCTCACTACTGGTGGCGCCCGTCGACATATGCGGCGCGATGGCGCGACTGATCGCTAATTAAACGATCATCGACTGCCCGCCCGCCAACGGCGGGCTTTTTTGTTTCCAGGTGAGTTCAATGAGCCAGGTTCTGACTTTTCCGCGTACTGCCGTCGCTGCAGCGGCGGCGCCTTGCCCCGACGCCGAAGCCGCGATCACGCGATTGCTCGATGGAGGCGACCTCGATCGCGACGAGGCACGAACCCTGTTCGCTCGCATCGTCGACGGCTCGCTCAGCGAGCCCTTGATGGCTGCGGCGTTCGTGGCGCTTCGTGTCAAAGGGGAAACGCCTGCGGAGTTGATCGGCGCAGCCAAGGCCTTGCGCGCCGCCGCAACTCCATTCCCGTCCCCCAGTGGACTGTTCGCCGACAGTTGCGGCACCGGTGGCGATTTCTCGGGATCGATCAATGTGTCTACGGCCGCCGCGTTCGTTGCTGCGGCGTGCGGCTTGCCAGTGGTCAAGCACGGCAACCGTTCCTTCACGTCGAAATGCGGCTCCGCCGACGTGCTAGAGGCGCTTGGCGCAAGGCTTGATCTCAGTCCCCTCGAATCCCGCGATATCCTCGATCGGACTGGTTTCTGCTTCTTGCTCGCGCCCAGATATCACCCTGGCATCGCCCACGCCGGATCCGTCCGCCGAGCGCTCAAGGTGCGGACGATCATGAATCTACTGGGCCCATGCTTAAACCCCGCGCGTCCAAAGGTGCAGCTGCTGGGTGTCGCCGATCCCAAGCTCCTCCGCCCGATCGCGGAGACGATCCGCGCGCTAGGCGTCGAGCGGGCGCTCGTCGTTCACGGCTCCGGCCTTGATGAAGTGGCGCTCCACGGTCTCACCCGCGCGGTCTCGCTCAGGAACGGCAGCCTCGCGGAAATCGAGATCACGCCGGAGCAGGCCGGCCTCAGGCGAATGCCGCTATCGTCGATCGCCGGCGGACCACCCGCCGAGAATGCGCTGCGGCTCATGGATATACTCAGCGGGGTAGGCGGCGAGGCCGATATTTCGGTGGTTGCCCTGAATGCGGGCGCGCTGTTGCTGGCGGCGGGGCAAGTCGGCGATCTCAAGGAAGGCGTCGGCTTCGCAATGGATGCCATGCGCTCGCGACGGGCGCGCGTGGTGCTGGATGCATTCGTCGAGGCCAGCCGTGGCTGAGGGCGTGCTTGGCAAGATCGCTGCCGCGAAGCGCGAGGAGTTGGCGCTTCGCTACGAGGGCGTGTCGCTGGATGCGTTGCGTGACCGTGCGCGACCGACCCGCCGAAGCCT
>JAFBAM010000126.1 GCA_019247755.1 Sphingomonas sp. | reverse complement strand
CTCGGCGTCCGCGCGGTGATCGCCGAGAGCTTCGAGCGCATCCACCGCTCGAACCTGGTCGGCATGGGAGTCCTGCCGCTGCAGTTCCAGGACGGTGAGAATGCCGCGACCCACGGCCTGACCGGCGAGGAGAAATACACCATCGACGGCATCGCCGACTTGCAGCCGCGCCAGGACGTCGAGGTTAAGGTCACGCGCGACAGCGGCGAGGAGTTCAGCTTCACCGCGCGGTGCCGCATCGATACCTACAACGAGCTCGAATATTTCCGGGCCGGCGGCATCTTGCAGTACGTCCTGAGGAGGCTTGCGGCGGCGTGAGCGAGCCGGGGCTTGTCGCATCGTGCCACTGCGGGCGGGCGCGGATCACGCTGCCCCGGCTGCCCGACCAGGTCACGCACTGCAACTGCAGCCTCTGCACCAAGACCGGCTTCCAGGGCGCCTATTTCCCGTCGGACGAGCTGACGATCGAGGGCGAGTTCGACAGCTATGTGCGGTCGGACTCCAATCCGGCCTATATCGCCCAGCAGCGCTGCCGGCATTGCGGCATCATCACCCATTGGGTGCCGCTGACCGACCCGCCGCATGAGCGCATGGGGGTCAACGCGAGGCTGCTTGAGCCGGGCGTGCTGGACGGCGTTCCGGTGAAAGAAGTCGATGGCCGGAGTTGGCCGGCATGACTCCTGTACAACTATCGGTCGAAGTCGTCGGCTGGGCAGGCGCGCTGCTGATCCTGCTCGCTTACCTGCTGATTTCGGCAGGCAAGTTGACCGGCCAGTCACCGCTGTACCAGTGGATGAACATCGTCGGTGCCGCCGGCTTCGTGATCAACGGCTGGTGGCATCGGGCCATTCCCTCTACGGCGCTCAACGTCGTCTGGATGGGGATAGGGGCCGTCGCCTTATGGAAGATCGCTCAGCGCCGCGGATCGTCGACCTAAGCCACACGATCACCGAGGGCATGGTCACTTACAAGGGCCTGCCCGGACCGCACATCTGCGACTTCCTGTCGCGCGAACAATCGGCGGCCAATTACGACGGCGGCGAAACCTTCCAGATCGGCCGGATCGACATGGTCGCAAACACCGGCACTTATGTCGATGTCCCGTCGCATCGCTATGCCGACGGCAAGGATCTGAGCGAGGTCGAGGTCGAGGTTTTCGCGCACCTTCCGGCGATCGTCGTCCGCCAACGGTGGGAGACGAATCTCGCAGTGGATGTCGTAGCATTCGAAGGACTGGATGTCCGCGGCTGCGCGGTCCTGGTTGCGACCGGCTGGGATCGGCACTGGGACAGTGACGCATATTATAACGACCATTCGTTCCTCACCCCGGCCGCGGCAGAGCTGCTCGTGGCGAGGGGCGCGGCGCTGGTCGGGATCGACAGCCACAATATCGACGACACGAGGGTGCGCACGCGGCCCGTGCATACAATCCTACTCGGCGCCGGAATCCCGATCTGCGAGCATATGACGGGCCTTGACGCGCTTCCGGACGGCGGCTTTCGGTTCTCGGCGGCGCCGCCGAAAGTGAAGGGCATGGGGACCTTCCCGGTGCGCGCCTACGCCGTGCTTGGCTGAGCGAGCGCTTCCTTCAACCAGTCCGGAATGATGGTGCCTGCAAGATCGTCGACGCGACGATGCTCAACGGCAAGGCCAAGTTCGGGATAAAGGACGCGCGTGCGCGGACCCGGTGCCTCGGTCTCCACCACCACGAGGCGGCGGTTGACCTTCTGCCGCCAGTTCATGCGCGCCGTATTCTCCTGGCCGACGAAGCAGCCCTTGGTGAAGCTGACTCCGTTCAGCTCCGCCGCATTGCACTCGAGCCAAAGGATGTCGCCAAGTTCGGCGCGGCCTTCGCAGATACCGAGGCGGAGACGGTGCTCAAGCCAGCCAGTCGCGAGCCCATCGGCCGGAGCAATCCAACGCCGACCAAGCTCAGATAATCGTGAGTCCGGAACGCCATTGTTCCCCTCCTTTGACCAATGGACTGCGAGCGACTGGTCACGCTCGATCCGGATCGGACGTCGCAGGCGGTAGATGGTCAGCCGCTTGACGAGGTCGTCGGCTGCTGCCGCCTCGCAGTCGAGCAGCAGGTCGTCGCCGTCATCCCAGACGATGAAATCGAACAGGCATTTGCCCTGCGGCGTCAGCAATCCTGCCCAGACCGGTAACTCGCCGGTGACATCGCTCGTGACCAGGCCCTGCAGAAACCCGCGCACATCCTCGCCCGAAAGGCGGATTACCGTACGGTCGTTCAGGGTGGTTGCTGGCATGATCATCAGTTAGGGAGCGGCACGTGGCATCGCAAACCCTGACCATCCGAAAGCCCGACGACTGGCACGTCCACCTTCGCGACGGCGAGATGCTGATCCGCGTGGCGGGCTATACCGCGCGGCAGTTCGCGCGAGCGATCGTGATGCCCAACCTGGTCCCGCCGGTCACCAGCGTCGAAGCGGCGCGCGACTATCGCAAGCGCATCCTCGAAGTGACCCCGCCCGGCTTCACGCCACTGATGACCTGCTATCTCACCGACCGGACGAGTCCCGATGAAATCGCGCGTGGGTTCTCGGAGGGCGTTTGGGTCGCAGCCAAGCTCTATCCCGCCGGCGCAACGACCAACAGCGCCAGCGGGGTCACCGATATCCGCAACATCTATCCGGTGCTGACGCGCATGGAGAAGATCGGGATGGTGCTGTGCGTCCATGGCGAAGTCACAGACCCGGACGTTGACGTGTTCGACCGCGAGGTGGTGTTCATCGACCGCGTCCTGACACGGATCGTGAGCGACTTTCCCGAGCTGAAGGTCGTTCTGGAGCACATCACCACGTCCGACGCCGTAGATTTCGTTCGCAGCGGACGGGTCGCGGCGACGGTCACGCCGCAGCACCTCGTCATCAACCGCAACGCGATGTTCGCGGGCGGCCTAAGGCCTCACGCCTACTGCCTGCCGGTGGCCAAGCGCGAGGAACATCGTCTCGCCGTGCGTCGGCTCGCGACGTCCGGCTTACCCAACGTCTTTCTGGGCACCGACAGCGCGCCGCACGAGCGGCACGCCAAGGAGAGCAGCTGCGGATGCGCCGGGATCTTCAACGCACCATTCGCGCTCGAAAGCTACGCAACCGTGTTCGAGGAAGAAGATGCGCTCGACAAGTTGGAGGCGTTCGCCTCTGTCAACGGCGCGCGCTTCTACGGCCTTCCTCTCAACGAGGAGCTGGTCATGCTCGAGCGCGCCGAGGTCGAGGTACCGCACGAGATAGAGCGCATCGTGCCCTTCCACGCCGGCGAAACCTTGCGCTGGCGGTTGCTTGCCTGAACGCCATTAGAGGCGCATTCTCCCCTCCGGCTTTGGAAGGGGACATCCGATGCTGACATTCCTTCTGCTTGCTGCTGCAGCCGCGCCCGGCGACGGCAAGACTATG
>JAFBAM010000041.1 GCA_019247755.1 Sphingomonas sp. | reverse complement strand
ATCGTCGCCTGGCACGTGAAGGTCGGCGACTTGATCGCCGAGGACCAGCAGATCGCCGACATGATGACCGACAAGGCCACGGTCGAGATGGAATCACCCGTTGCCGGCAAGGTGCTCGAGCTCGGGGGTGAAGTCGGCGACCAGATTCCGATCGGCTCGGTGCTGGCGGTGGTCGAGACGGAGGGCGCCGCCCCGGCTGCCGAAGCGCCTGCGCCCGTACCCGAAAGCGTCAAGGAAACGCCGCTCGGCGACGGCGCCATCCAGCCAACGCCCGCGCAGGAGAAAGAGCTGCCGGTCACCGCCGTCGAAGAGAGGCCGGCTCAGGCCCCCGCTCCTCGCGTCGAACCCGAAGTCGCGGAGAAGGAGCCGGTCGCCAAGGCGCACGCCCTCGCCTCTCCCGCTGTCCGCGCCCGCGCCCGCGATCTCGGCATCGACCTTGCACAGGTGAAGACCACGTCGGACCGCATCCGCCACGCCGACCTCGACGCCTACCTCCTCTACAACGGCGGCAGCGTCAGCGCCCGCGGCACGTCGGCGGTGCGCAAGGACGAGACAATCAAGGTCGTCGGCCTGCGCCGCAAGATCGCCGAGAACATGCAGGAGGCCAAACGCCGCATCCCGCACTTCACCCTCGTCGAGGAATTCGACGTCACCGCGCTCGAGGAAACGCGGGCGATGATGAACCGCGACCGCGGCTCGAATCCCAAGCTGACTTTGCTCCCGTTCCTCATCACTGCCATGGCGCGAGCTCTTCCCGAATGGCCGATGCTCAACGCGACCTATGACGATGACGCCAACATCATCACTCGCCACGGCGCGCTGCACCTCGGCATGGCGACCCAGACCGACAACGGCCTGATGGTCGCGGTCATCCGCGACGCTCAGGACAAGAATGTCTGGCAGCTCGCGTCGGAGATCCTGCGCCTTGCCCACGCCGCGCGGAGCGGCAAGGCCGGGCGCGAGGAGCTGATGGGCTCGACCATCACCCTGTCGAGCCTCGGGCCGATGGGTGGCATCACTTCCACCCCGGTCATCAACCGCCCGGAAGTGGCGATCATCGCCGTCAACAAGGTCGAGGATAAGATCGTGCCGATCGATGGCGAGATCGAGATCCGCAAGCGCATGAACCTGTCCCTGAGCTGCGATCATCGCGTCGTCGACGGCTGGGACGCGGCGAGCTTCATGCAGACCCTTAAGGGTTACATCGAGAACCCGATCCGGCTGCTCTCAGCCTAAGCGCTATTTCTTCGCTTTGAGGTCGCGCCAGCTGCTTTCGTCCATCTCGACGCCATGCCTCTTGGCGGCGCGTTTGATGCGGCCCCAGGCGGCGTCGCGCTCGTCGTCACTGGCGTCCCGGACCTGGTTGAACCGGGCGATCGCATTGCGCACGTGGCTCGCGTTGTTGAGGGGCTCCTTGCGCTCCTTCGGAAACGCGAACTGATCCTCGTCGAGCTTGTCGCGCTGGGCTTCGCTGAGTTCCGACATGAGTCTCCTCCTTCGGAAACTCAAACGCGCGAACGGCCATGGCGTTCGAAAAGTTCATGTTTGAGCCCCGGCGGGAGGAGGGAGCGCCAACGCCGGGGCTCTGGATTGCGCGGGATCAAGGGAGAGAGCCCCGCGCGAAGGTTCAGGCGGCGAGGCGTAGCGTCTCGCCCAGCGCCTCGCTGATCGCCTTTTCACGGTGCTCGGGGCTGATGTTCAGGCCCTCGGCCACCACGAACTCGGGCTCGGCGCCGATGAAGCCGAAGACGCCGCGCAGATAGCTCTCGAGATGCTCGAGCGCCGCCGCGGGCGAGCCTTCGCCGTAGAAGCCTCCACGGGCGATGGCGATGATCACGCGCTTGCCCTTGACCAGGCCCTCCGGACCATTTTCCGTGTAGCGGAAGGTGGTGCCCGCGATCGCGAGCCGGTCGATCCACGCCTTGAGCTGCGTCGGCAGCGTGAAATTGTACATCGGCGCACCGACAACGACGGTGTCGGCCGCGAGGAATTCGTCGAGTATGGACGTGTCAGCGTACGCGTCCAGCGTGAGGTGGGGGAGCGGATTCGCCGCGAGGTCGCGATAGACGACCTGCTCACCCCATTGTGCGGCCTTGAGCTCTTCGACGATCGAGCGGGTGAGCGTCCGGGTCGCGCTCTGCTCGCCCGTGATGCTGCTGTCGATATGCAGGATGGTCACTATTGCCTCCTAAGTATGGATTTGTTACCGAGGCACCCTAAATAACCACCGGCGAATCGCCCGCAAGAACGCACTTTTTTGTGGTCGAAGAACAAATTTGTGACGCGCGAACAAAGAGGTAACCGCCCCCCCCTCGGGAGAGAAATGTAATGAAAGACCCGACCAATCCCGTGTGCCGCACGATCAGCACTTTGCTGTCGCGGATCGGCGATAAATGGACTGTCCTCGTCGTGCAGACGCTCGGCGACGGGTCGAAGCGCTTCAACGAATTGCGCCGCGAGATCCCGAGCGTGTCGCAGCGCATGCTGACGCTGACGCTCCGCAACCTCGAACGCGACGGGATCGTCAGCCGGACC
>JAFBAM010000298.1 GCA_019247755.1 Sphingomonas sp. | reverse complement strand
GAACACGGCGGGAATTAGCACGCGGCGCGGAAGGGGGGCGAGGGTTGCCGAGTGTGGCGATGCCTCATTCCGAATCGTACTCGTCCGGCGAGGGCCGTCTTTCCATTCAACGGTGATTGAGCGAGGCTGATAGGATTGTCAGCCGATGATGGTGGGTTGTGTCCACGAATGGGGTTATGGACACGAACGGCTCTGGCCGGCGTCGCAACCGTTCATGGCCGGAGGCGCTGAAGCGGGAGATCGTTGCGGCGTCGCTGGAACCTGGGGTGTCGGTTTCGCTGGTGGCTCGGCGGTATGACGTCAACACGAATCAAGTGTTCAGCTGGCGTAAGCTTTACCGGGCCGGTTTACTGTCCGGGGGCAGTCCTTCCCTGGTACCGGTGACGATCGCGGCGGAGCATGCGGCGGGGGTTATAGCGCCGGGTGTGCCCGCCAGTGGGATGGAGACAATCGAGATCGAGGTTCCTGGCGGATATCGCGTTCGGGTTGGGTCTGGTGTCGACGGCAAGGCCTTGCGGTGCGTGCTGGATGCGTTGATGCGGCGATGATCCCGGTACCGGGCGGCGTGCGCGTATGGCTTGCGGTAGGCCGTACCGATATGCGCAAGGGCATGAACGGGTTGGCGCTGCAGGTGGCCCAGGCGCTCGGCCGCGACCCGCATGCCGGTGATCTTTATGTTTTCAGAGGCGCGCGAGGCGACCTCATCAAGATCGTCTGGCACGACGGGATCGGCATGTCCCTTTACGCCAAGCGGCTGGAGAAGGGGCGCTTCATCTGGCCCTCGCCGGCCGATGGTGCGGTCGCGATCTCGACGGCACAGCTGGCTTATATGCTGGAGGGGATCGACTGGCGCAACCCGCGCCATACCTGGCGCCCGAGTGCCACGGGATAGCGTTACAGGGAAGATAGAACATTACACAGGCGCACGAATCTGATTCACTTGCGCATGTGGGAAGCACCTCTGGAAATACTGGCGACGATCTACCCGACGACATCGCCGCCCTGAAGGCGGCGCTTATGAGCGAGCGCCAGGCGCGCCTGGAAGCGGAAGCGCAGGCTACGGCATCACAGGCCCTGGTGGCGCATCTGAAGCTCCTGATCGCCAAGCTCCGGCGCGAACAGTACGGCCAGTCTTCGGAGCGCGGCCGCAAGCTGCTCGACCAGTTGGAGCTGCAGCTCGAGGAACTGGAGGCTGACGCGACGGAGGCCGCCGTCACGGCCGAGACCAAGGCCGATCCGACGGTCGTTGAGAGCTTCACGCGTCGGCGGCCAGTACGCGCGCCGCTGCCGGCGCATCTGCCGCGCGAGCGGGTCGTCATTCCGGCACCGTGCTCGTGTCCGGGCTGCGGCGGCAAGCTGGCCAGGCTGGGTGAGGACGTTACCGAGACGCTGGAGGTGGTCCCGCGCCAATGGAAGGTGATCCAGACGGTACGGGAGAAGTTCACCTGCCGGGCTTGCGCGAAGATCACCCAACCGCCGGCGCCGTTCCATCCGATTGCCCGCGCCAGGGCCGGGGCAAGCCTCTTGGCGATGATCCTCTACGCCAAGTTCGGGCAGCATCAGCCTTTGAACCGACAGAGCGCCGTCTACGCCCGCGAGGGCATCGAGCTGGACGTCTCGACGCTGGCCGATTGGGTCGGTGCCAGCACCGCCACGCTGGCGCCGCTGGTTGAGCTGATCCGGCGTCACGTGCTGAACGCTGATCGCCTCCACGGCGATGACACAACGGTGCCGGTGCTGGCGAAGCACAAGACCGTGACCGGGCGATTGTGGACCTATGTTCGCGATGATCGGCCATCGGGCGGCAAAGACGCGCCGGCAGCGCTGTTCTACTACTCCCGGGATCGAGGTGGGGAGCATCCGCGCCGGCATCTCACCGGCTGGAGCGGCATCCTGCAGGCGGACGCCTATGCCGGCTTCGGCGAACTCTACGACGGACGACGAAGTCCGGGACCGATAGCCGAGGCGGCGTGCTGGGCTCATGCGCGCCGCAAGTTCTTCGTGCTGGCCGATCTTCGCCAAGCGCCGCTTGCGATCGAGACGGTCCGTCGGATCGACGCGATCTTCGCCATCGAGCGCGAGATCAACGGCGCCTCGGCTAAAGACAGGCTTGCATCCCGGCAAGAGCGCATCAAGCCGCTGGTCGCCGATCTGGAAGCTTGGATGCGGCTCGAGCGCGCCCGGCTCTCGCGCCACGCCGATACGGCCAAGGCGATCGACTACATGCTGAAGCGCTGGCCCGCCTTCACCCGCTTCCTCGATGATGGTCGGATCTGCCTGACCAACAATGCCGCGGAGCGGGCGCTGCGCGGGATAGCGATCGGACGCAAGGCGTGGCTGTTCGCCGGCTCGGACCGTGGCGGCGAGCGCGCCGCATCCATGTTCACGCTGATCGAGACCGCTAAGCTCAACGGCATCGACCCTCAGGCCTGGCTATCCTGCGTGCTTCGTCGGATCAACGATCACCCGGCCGCCAAGCTCGCCGAACTCCTCCCTTGGCACTGGAAAGATCGGCCTGCCAAACTGGCGGCATGAGCGCCCGCGACACCCCCGCTGCAGACACGATTGTTACCCTGCGCATAGACCTCGTCGACTCCGATCCGCCGATCTGGCGTGAAGTCGAGGTGCCGGTCTCGATGACGCTCAAGCAGATCCATGCCGTCGTACAGGCCGCTATGGGGTGGGAGGACTACCACCTCTGGGAGTTCGCTGCCGGTTACGAGCGTATCTCGGCAAGCCGCGCCGCAAAGATCCAGCTCCACGCACTGCGCGGGCCCGACAAAACCACCCTCGCCTATCTCTACGACTTCGGCGACAGCTGGGAGCATCGACTCACCTTCGCCAAGCTGCGTACCGCCGATCCGCGTCTGGCCTACCCACGCTATGTAGCCGGCGAGCACGCTGCCCCGCCCGAAGACAGCGGCGGCATCTTCGGCTTCTATGCTCAGCTCGATATCCTTGCCGACCCAAACCACCCCGATCACGACGAGATCGCGGAATGGTTCGGCGACTACGATCCCGGTAAGTTCAATGACCAGCCAATCAAGGATCGCCTGGTCCGCATCGCAAACCGACGCCGCTTATCGTCAAAAAGCCAAAAGGCGCGGTAACCAGCTGACGAACTCCACCCGCCGGCGAAAAAACAGCCAAATGACCCGCGGTCCTCTCCGGATGCTTACGTTGTAGTGCTCGAACCAGCGGTCGAGCTGGCGCAGTACCGAGCTGGCATCCGGTCTTGGGTTCACGCGGGCGTAGTCGCGTTTGAATGTTTTGACGAAGGCCTCGGCCATGCCGTTGCTTTGGGGGCTCTCGATCGGTGTGGTCCGCGGGATCAGGCCGATGTCCCTGGCGAAGGCTCGGGTCTGGTTCGCAGTGTATGGCGAGCCGTTGTCGGAGAGCCATTCGATCGGCTGAGGCAGTCGGTTCACCAAGCCGAAGCGGCTTTCCACGCTCTCGACCATGAGGTGACGCGCCCATTAGGTGACGGCTTGCTTTAATCTGACGCTGCGTACCTTATGTCCTGTCGGTCC
>JAFBAM010000274.1 GCA_019247755.1 Sphingomonas sp. | reverse complement strand
GTGCGCGATCAGCCGCGCCGCAGGCTGTTCCAGCGTCCGCCGCATGGCCTCGACCTCGGCCCACAACGCCGGGATGCGAGCCGTGCCCGCCGCGTCCGTGGCGCGGGCGAGCGCCGCCCGCGCCGCCTTGCTGTGCAGGCGCCGGATGGCGAGCCCGGCCAAGACCAGTTCGTGCAAGGCCCGCGTGGCGGGCGGAAACGGCGTCGGATCGAGCGTGGCGAGCTTGGCTTCGGCCTCGTCGATGCGGCCGATCAGGAGCAGGCGGCGGATGTCGAGGTGCCGCGCATAGGCAGCGTTGACCAGGTCGCCGTGCCGCGCGAGCACGGCCTGAGCCGCATCGAGCGCGGCCGGCGGCCAGGTGAGATCGCGGGCGGCGAGCGCGATCTCGGCATCCGCCACGACGCATCGCGCGCGGGCGACTGCCTCGCCGGCGCCGAAGCCACGGGCGGCCCGCCGCAACAGCAGCTTGGCCCGATCGAGATCGCCGAGCTGGGCCATCGCGGTGCCGCGCAGCGCGAGCGCCGGCGGATCGTCGCGCAGCGCGATCCGGTTCAGCGCACCCAGCGGATCACCCGCCGCAAGCGCACGCGCCGCGGCCGTGATCAACGAATCCATGGCAATTCCGACACGCGCGTCACTCTCTGCCGCCGACCTGTCGTCCTACTCCAAATCCACATATATCTTTGAAAGTGAATAGGCGAGCACTCGCGCCGGAGTCGGTGCACTCCCTCTCCCCGTTCTTACGGGGAGAGGGCAGGGGTGAGGGGCAGACGCCCGGTACGGACCGGGTAGATTCCCGACAGTTTAGACCGGGTTGATTGTCGACAGGCCAATTTGCATCGGAGGGAGACCTTCAGATGCCATTTGTCGAGACCTGTCGAATGGAAGAACGAGTTCGGATGCTGGCCGAGTACGATACAGGCAACTGGAGCGTGTCGGATCTGTGCCGACGCTATGGGGTTTGCCGCGATACGTTTTACGAATGGCGCAAGCGTCGCGCGAGCGGAGCGGCGGATTGGTTTACGGATCGCTCGCACGCGCCGCAGCATTGCCCCCATCAGACCGATGCGGCAGTGAAGGAGATGATCATCGCGTTGCGGCGCCGTTTTCCTCATTTGGGACCGCGCAAGCTGCTGGCAAAGCTCGGACGTCAGGCGCCCGAGATCGGCTGGCCAGCAGCCTCGACCATCGGCGACATCCTCAAGCAGGCCGGGCTGATCACAGCCGTCAAGCGCCGGCGCCGGGCGTTGGATCAGCCGCAGCGGCCCTTCGCAGCGGTGAAGGAAGCCAACGATGAATGGAGCACCGATTTCAAGGGTTGGTTTCGTACCGCCGATCAGCAGCGGATTGATCCGCTGACGATCGCGGACGGCAATAGCCGCTTTCTGATCGATATACGCATCGTGGCGCCGACGATCGAAGGGGTCTTGCCGGTGTTTACAGCGGCTTTTCGCAGCTATGGCCTGCCGCGTGCGATCCGTTCCGATAACGGCGCGCCGTTCGGATCGCGCAAAGCAGCGGGCGGCCTGACGCGGCTTTCGGCCTGGTGGCTCAAGCTCGGCGTAGAGCCGCATTTCATCCGGCCCGGTTCTCCGCAGGAGAACGGCCAGCACGAACGGATGCACCGCACGATGAATGAGCAGACGTCGCGGCCTGCGGCAGCAAACGCTGCCGAACAGCAGGCGCGTTTCGATGCTTTCCGTCAGCACTACAACGAGGAACGCCCGCATGAGGCGCTCGGCCAGAAGCTCCCCGCAGACGTCTATACGCCGTCTCCGCGCCGCTTTCCGGATCACGTCGAAGACCCTTGGTACGACGCCGACCACCAGGTCCGGCGCGTTCGCAGCACGGGTCAGATCATGTGGAAGGGCGAGCCCGTCTTCATCAGCGAGGCGCTCACTGGCGAGCTCGTCGGCGTCGCCGAACTTGAAACCGGTGATCAGATCGTCCGCTTCTGCGACCTGGACATCGGTCTGATCGATCGCTGCGGCAGGTTCGTCCGCTTCGCTCCGCCCCGTCCGGGGCTCCGCGAAACGGACGAACCTGCCGCTAACCAAAACCTGTCGGGAATCATCCCGGTCCAAAATGTCGACAATCAGCCCGGTTGAACA
>JAFBAM010000192.1 GCA_019247755.1 Sphingomonas sp. | reverse complement strand
TGGACGGCCGGCGAACTCGCCAAGATGCCGACCTATTACATCATGGACCTGGCCGCGACGATGCCGGAGACCGTTGCGGCCGAAATGCCGTCAGCCGCCGAGATCGCCGCCTGCGCCTGGCTCCCCGACGACGAGCTCGCGGTCTACGCCGGGGAGTACCGCCGCACCGGGTTTCAGGGCGGATTGCAGTGGTACCGCTGCCGCACCGGACGGGTGCTCGAAGGCGAATTGCAGCTGTTTGCCGGGCGCACGATCGACGTGCCGTCGCTGTTTATCGCCGGTGAGAGCGATTGGGGCACGTTCCAGACCCCGGGTGCGTTCGAGCGCATGCAGGATCGGGCCTGCACCCGCATGTTCGGCGTCCACCGCATCCCCGGCGCCGGGCATTGGGTGCAGCAGGAACAGCCCGAACGGGTGACCGAGCTGCTATTGCAGTTTCTGCGCGAGGCGCCGCGCGCCCGCGGTGACTAGCTGCACTCGTGTCGTGTTCTGGAGTTTTCGACACATTATCCTGTCATACCGGCGAAGGCCGGTTCCACCGCTCAACCTCTCCTGCCGCGGAATAGTGGATACCGGCCTTCCCCGGTCTGACGGGGCCGAACGGCAGGATCGGACGAAGTTCGATCAGGATACCCAGAGTTGTCGCGCGAATCCGAACGCCGCTAGAGCATGCTGTTGTCTGACGGAATCTGGATTCCCAGCGCCCGCGGAATGTGATTCAAGCTTCCCGCTGGAGTGGGGGCCAGCAGGGATGACGCGACCTTACTCTGAGGATCTTCGCGAGCGAGCGCTGGCGCGCTCTGACGCGGGCGAGACGGACCGGCAGATTGCGGCGGCGCTGTTGATCGCGCCGTCGTGCCTGTCGAAGTGGCGCAAATTGCGGCGCGAGACGGGGGCGCTGAAGCCCGGCAAGATGAACGGCCACAAGAAGCCGACCCTGTCCGGGTGGATTGCCGAGTGGCTGCGGGAGCGGCTCGCCGCGGCGCCGTTCACCACCCGTCAGCTGGTGGGCGAGCTGGCGGCGCAAGGGATCAAGACCGACCGGCGGGCGGTCTGGGTGTTTGTGCGGGCGCAAGGGCTGAGCTTCAAAAAAAACCGTGCTGGCGGCCGAGCAAGACCGGCCTGACATCGCCAGGAAGCGGCGGCGCTGGCAGGCCCATCAGGGCCGGGTTGCCGCCCACCGCCTGGTCTTTCTCGACGAGACCCCGGCCTTCGCCGGGGCAGGCTCTGGGTCAAGACCAACATGGCGCCGCTGCGCGGCTGGGGGCCGAAGGGCCAGCGGCTGCCGGCCAAAGTCCCCTATGGTCACTGGCAGACGTTGACCTTTATTGCCGCGCTGCGGCACGACCGGATCGAGGCCCCTTGCGTCATCGATGGGCCGATCAACGGCGCCCTCTTCACCGCCTATGTCGAGCAGGTCCTCGCGCCCACCCTGCGACCGGGCGACATCGTCATCCTCGACAATCTCGGCTCGCACAAGGGCAAGGCGGCGCGCCGCGCCATCCGCGACAAGGGGGCTCATCTCCTCTTTCTGCCGCCCTACAGCCCCGACCTTAATCCCATCGAGCAGCTCTTCGCCAAGCTCAAGCACCTGATGCGAAAAGCCCAAGAGCGCGCGCATGAGACCACCTGGCGCAGGCTCGGCCAGTTGCTCGATCTCGTCCCGCCAGCCGAGTGCGCCAACTACCTCATCAACTCAGGCTACGCTTCCGTCTAAAAACCGCATGCTCTAAGCCGCGGTGGGTTTGACCTTGCGGCGCAGTTCGGCGAGCGCGTCGGGGGTGTCGATATCGACCAGCACGCTGTCGTTGTCCATCTCGACCTCGAAGACCTGATCGGCGTGTTCGCCGATCAGGTGCTTGGCGCCGACATCGCCGGCCAGTTCGGCCATCTCGGCGAAGAAGCGGCGCGCCCACAATACCGGGTTGCCGCGCTTGCCGCGCCGGGTTGGGACCACGATCGCGCGCCCTTCGAGCGGGTTGAACGCGGCGATCAGCCGGTCGATGTCGCGCCCGGCGATCAGCGGCATGTCGCCGAGGCAGACGACGACGCCGTCGATATCGGCGGGCAACGCGGCGAGCCCGCGCTTTAGCGAGGTCGAGAGGCCCTCGGCGAAGGCCGGGTTGTGCACCCGCTCGATCGGCAGCCGGCCGAGCACGGCGTCGACCGCCTCGGCCTGGTTGCCGGTCACGGCAACGACCGGGCCGGCGCGCGAGGCGAGCAGGCGCTGCGCGGTGCGCGCCACCATCGCCACGCCGTCGATCTGTTCGAGCAGTTTGTTCGAGCCCATCCGCCGAGACTGGCCGGCGGCGAGCAGCAAGGCGGCGATGCGC
>JAFBAM010000269.1 GCA_019247755.1 Sphingomonas sp. | reverse complement strand
CACCGGCAACCGCGTGCGGATGGACGGGCTCAGCTACAGCGTCTCGTCACCAAACATCTCTACGGGCCACAAGAGCACCCTCGCCTTCGGTCTTCACGAAATGGAGGAGCGCGAGCTGGTGAAGTGCTGGCTTCCCCGCAATCTTCCCGCGATCGAACTTGGGGGCGGGCTTGGCGTCGTGTCCTGCCTGACCAATCGGCTGCTGGACGATCCCAGCCAGCATATCGTGGTCGAGGCCAATCCCTACATGGTGCCCGTGCTGCTGAGGAACCGCGACCTCAACGGCTGCAAGTTCCAGGTCGTGAACACGGCCATCGCCTATGACGGCGAAACCGTTACCTTCCCCATCGATCCTGAGTTCGTTGGCTCAAACCTAGCCGCAGTTGGAGACTCTGCCGAGACGGTCGCGGTGGAGGCGACGACGCTGGCTGCGCTGGCGGACTTCGAGCGCTTCTCGCTCATCGCCGACATCGAGGGCGCGGAGGCCGACATCATCCTTCGCGAGCTACCGAGGCTTCGCAGCCGCGTGAGGTTCGCGATGATCGAGCTTCACCCATACGTCTACGGGCAGGCCAAAGCCGACGAACTCATGGCCGCAATGTCGCGCATGGGCTTCGAACTGCTCCAGAGGCTTGGCGAGGGCGATGTCTTCAGCGTTGCTTACCGATCAGTGAGTTAACGTCACCTGGTACCGCCAACGGTACGTCAAGTGCCTAATGTCGATGTCGCTTGACAATCCGTGCCGAACCAGTAAAGCGTCCTTGTCATCTAAACAAGGAAGCTTGACATGATTCGCACTGCCGCCTGGAAACGCTACAACTGGCGCGTGATCTGGCTCAGCCTGGCTTACGCCGTCTTCCTGATCGGCGCCGTCTACGGATTCAAGCACGCGCTGGTCCCGACCCTGCTGAGATATCCGGTAGCCATCCTGCCCGCGATTCCGATCATCGGCATCTTCGTCGCAATCGGCCGCTACCTGGTCGAGGAGCAGGACGAATATGTCAGAATGCTGATGGTCCGGCAGATCCTGTGGGCGAGCGGTTTCGCGCTCAGCTGCGCCACGGTCTGGGGTTTCCTCGATAACTTCGGCCTCGTTGGCCACGCCGACGGTTACTACATGGTGATCGCCTGGTTCTTCGGCCTGGGCGTCGGCGGGCTCGTCAACAAGATGACACTCGGCGAAGGCGGTTGCTGATGGAAAATCGCCTTCGCGTTCTCCGCGCCGAACGCGGCTGGAGCCAGCAGGATCTCGCCGAGCGGATCGAGGTATCGCGGCAGAGCGTCAACGCGATCGAGACCGGCAAATATGATCCGTCGCTTCCTCTCGCCTTCCGTCTCGCCGAGCTGTTCGAGCGTCCGATCGAGGAGATTTTTGTCTCCCCGTCGCGACGAAGCTCAAAGGCCATCTGAATGATCGCGCTGCTCTTTGCCGCAGGGGCGCAACTGTTCGCTCCGCCGGCGAACCCCGCGCCCTCGGTGGACTGCAGGTTCGATTCCGCGTCGCTGAGCTTCGCGGGGACACCGCTGGAGCAGGCGCGCTGCCTGCTGCGGCGGGTTGAAGCGGGTGGGTCGGCTGCCGCCGAAGTTGATTTGCCGCCGACTCTCGCGGGTTTGATCGGCCAGCGCCCCGAGATCGATTTCGTTAGGCTGGCGGCCTTGCTACGACAGGCACATATCCCGCTTCCGGCGGCATCCCCGGTTTCAGAAACGTCCGACCATCGCCGTGCCGCTTATTTCGTGATCCACGACACCAGCTCGCCAAATCTCGGCGAGCATCCATTCCCGCGAGACTTAGACCGGCAGGAGCGATTCAACGACATCAACCAGTTCCTTGGCAAGGACGCGGTCGCGCATTTGTTCAACGATCGGCTTGGCCGCGTTTCGGTCGGTCACGATTTTGAAGTCGGCTGGCGGGCGACCAAGCTCGAACGCGCCGTCGGCGAAGCTTCGCGCGGCCGCTTCCTTCACGTCGAGAACCTCCAGCCTCGCCGCAGCGATCCCCAAGGGCCGGCCGGCAATGACCGCATTGGCCCGGAGCCGGGCTTCACCCATGCTCAATATCGAACGCTCGCCTTGCTGTACGTGTTGGCGAGCGCGCGGTTAGGCCAGTGGATGATCCCGGCGTTCCACGCCAACATCGACCGGGGCATCGTAGATGCTCACGACGATCCGCAGCATTTCGATCTGGGCGCCTTCGACGCTGAGGTCGCACGGTGGGTGGAGCGGCTCGCCGAGCATCCTCGACGCTAATCCTTCAACCGCCGGAACCGGTCGCATGCGCCACGTTTTTGGACACCATGCTGCGTTGCTGGCCGGTTCTCCTCCCATTACTGACCGTCGCCTGCGGTCTGCCCCGCGACCCCGAGAAGACGACCGATCGGCTCGCCTCCACGCACGAGCTCCGCGTTGGCGTGACCGACAATCGGGGGTGGGTCGATGCTTCCCCGGCTGAGCCGTCAGGCGTGGAACCGGACCTCGTCAGGCTGTTCGCCCAGCGGATCGGCGCAAAGGTCATCTGGGCGAAGGGAAGCGAAGCGAGCCTGGCGCAACAGCTCGAACATCACGAGCTGGACCTCGCCATCGGTGGCTTTGACGCAAAGACTCCGTGGAAGTCGGTCGCGGGCGTCAGCCAGCCCTTCGCGAAAACTGCCGACAAGAAGAAGCATGTGTTCCTAACCGCGCCGGGCGAGAACCAGTTCATCCTTACGCTCGACAGATTCCTGACCGAGCAGATGCGCGTGCCGAAGGAGAGTAGCTCGTGAGGGGCATCCCGGACCGACCGGATGCCGAGGCGGCTTTGCGGACTGGCCAAAGGCTGGCCTGGATCAGCATCGCTTACATCTGCTCCACCGTCGGCTTGCTGTTCCTGGTGATGGGCGGCTCGCAGGCGCTAAAGACGGAGTTCGTCGAGGATGCGCTGAGCTTGCTCCCCCCGATCTTCTTCCTCGTCAGCGACAAGATCAGCCGGCGACCGCCCAACCGGCGATTCCCTTTCGGCTACGAGCGGGTGGTTAGCGCCGGCTATGTCGGCTCGGCCATCGCATTATTGGCCGTCGGCCTGCTCTTGTTTCTTGACGGTGCGATGAAGCTGGCAATAGCGGAACATCCGACCATCGGCGGATTTGCGCTGTTTGGACGGGTTGTGTGGACCGGCTGGCTGGCGATCCCGGTGCTGCTGTGGTGCGCCATTCCGGCTCATTTCCTCGGGCGCGCCAAGCGCAAGGCCGCGGCTATTCTCTATGACAAGACACTCGCGTCCGACGCGGAAATGAATGAGGCCAATTGGCAAAGCGCGGCCGCAGCGATCCTGGGTATTGTCGGAGTGGCGTTCGGGCTCTGGTGGGCGGACTCGGCCGCCGCAGTGCTCATCTCTGTCGAGATTATCCGCAGCGGATGGGTCGAGCTTCGAACGGCGGTGGGCGACGTCACCGATCGAAGCCCAAAGACGGTAGATGAGAAATACGACGATCCGATCGACGAGCGGATCGCGGAATTTCTATCCGGACAGCCCTGGGTGAAAGATGTCGTCGTCCGTGTCCGTGAGCGAGGTCGCGAACTAACCGCGGAAGCGCATGTCGTACCGATCGGCCCGCATGTATCGGTCGATGATCTGTCGACCGCACAGGACGAACTTTGCCGAATCGATCCGCGCCTTTCAGAAGTGACGATTGCACCGGTGAAATCCTTGCCGGAGGACGTCGCGAAGGCCCGAGACCCAGTGGAGGCGTGACGCACCGGTCTACTGAGGGCTAGAGGGTCAGTCATGAATGCACCCGCTTTCCTGGACGTCGGAGACCGTCGCATCGCGTATCGATTCCGGGCAGGTGCGAGCCCGACACTCGTTTTCCTGCCAGGCTACGCCTCGGACATGGAAGGCGCGAAAGCCTTGGCCCTCGCGAGTTTCGCGGAGCGGCGGAAGTTGGCGATGCTGCGGTTTGACTATTCGGGGACGGGAAGCAGCCACGGTCGGCTTGCCGACGGGACGCTCGACCGCTGGCTCGATGAAGCCCTGGCCGCGATCGATCGGCTGACCAAGGGCCCGTTGATCCTGATCGGCTCGTCGATGGGCGGATGGATTGCGCTCCACCTCGCGCAATTCAGGCCAGCGCGCATGAAGGCGCTGGTCGGGATTGCCGCGGCGCCGGATTTCACTTCGTGGGGTTTCACCGCGAAGCAAGCCGCGCAACTCGATGAGAACAGCCGAGTGTCCCGGAACTTCTGGGAATCCGGTCAGCGCTTCTTGCTGCTGAACAAGCCGATCGTGGTCGATTGCCCGGTTCGGCTGATCCACGGCGAGGATGACAAGGAGGTGCCCGTCGATGTGGCGTTCAGGACAATGAAGGCGCTACGTTCATCCGACGTGCAGTTGAATGTGCTCAAGGGCGGCGGTCATCGGCTGTCCGAACCGCACGAGATCGACGCGATCCTCAGGACGGTTGCCGCCCTTCTGGAGCCTCATCCTTGATCCCAATCATTCTCGCCGCCGCCATTGCCACCGCGGCTCCTGCCGCTTCGGCACCAAAGGCAGGCTGCCCCGACGTCGTCACGCCCGATGCGCTGGTCTGCCGCGCGCTCGAGGCGCAGAAGGCGGGCGACAATGAAAGCGCGGCCCAGAATTTCGAGGAAGCCGCCAAGGCCTCACCCGAAAAGGATCCAAAGACGGCCCGCATGTTCGCCGCCGCGGGCAATCTGTGGATCGCGGCAAACCAGCCCGGCAAGGCCGCGCTCGACCTCGACCGGGCGCTCACGCTCCCCGGACTAGAGGCGGAGCAAAGGGGAGAAGCCCTGCTCGACAGGGCGCGCGCCGCCGAAGCGCAGAACGATCTCAAAACCGCGCGCGCCAAGGCCAATGAGGCTGCTGCGAGTATCTCCGATGATCCGTTCTACTGGTATTTCTCCGCGGCGCTCGCGATCCGCGAAGGCGATGCAATGACGGCCAAGAACGCGATCTCGAAGGCCCTGACGCTGGCACCTTCGGACCCTGTAATCCTGTTCGAGGCCGGCCATGTCGCCGATTTCGCGGGCGACGACGCGCAGGCTCGAAGCTACTGGGCCCGCGCCGCTGACAGCGATCGCAATGGACCGGTCGGCAAGGCCGCCGCCAAGGCGATCGAGATGCTGGGCGTCACCCCGACGGTGAAGAGCGACGCCCAGCCGCCGGCAACTCAGCCCAAGTCGTAATCGATCGTCGTCACGACGCGGACCTTCTGGAACGGCGAACTTCCGCCAGACGATCCGCAATCGTCGCAGTCCTCGCCATCGCGAGCACCGACCGAGAAATAGCCCTGGCTGGCCGTCTTGATCTTGCCGACCCGCGCGCCGCTGTCGTGCGCGAACTGCTCGGCGCTTTCGCGCGCGTTCTTGTTCGCCTCGGCGATCATCTCGGGCTTCAGCTTGTTGAGGCCGGTGAAGGTGTAGCTGACGTTGCTGCCACTCCCCACTAGCTCGACACCGTCACGCAGAAGCTCGGCCTGCCTTGCATAGGCGCCGCGAACCTTTGCGATGTCGTTCGTCCGGAGCTGGATGGATCGGGTGACCGTCAGCTTCTGCGGGCCAGTCGGCTGTCCGTCCCTGTCCGTGGGCTGCTCGCGGCTCATCGACACGTCGTAGTCGATGATCTCGTCTTGCCTGAAGCCGGAACGGAGGAAAAAGGCCTTCACCGCCCGCGCCTGTTGGTCGACCGCCTGCTGCACCGGCGCCAGTTCGGTGCCCTGATGCGAAAAGCCGACC
>JAFBAM010000162.1 GCA_019247755.1 Sphingomonas sp. | reverse complement strand
TCGCGTCTTCAATGCGTCGAATATGAGTTGCGTGCCAAGCAAGGTCAGCACGAGCAGCATCGTGTATCCACGCGCGTTCTGCGAGAACCAGATGTGATAGCCTGCTACGGTCGCGACCATTGCGCTTGCGACAGCTTCGAACCGCGTCGTGACCCTGGTGCCGACAGTGTAGATCAGTGGGATAGAGGCAATCCCGAAAAGGATGGCCGGCAAACGGAGCATGAACGGCGTTTCACCGCCCAAGTTCACGCTGATGTGCGCGAGTACCGAATAGAAGACGTGATCATTGTCGGACGGAAAGTGCGTCATGATGACGCCAAGGGGTTTGCGGACAGAGTCGAGAAGGGTGGCGATCTCGTCAAACCACAGCTGATCGTTGGCCCCGAATAGTCTCAACGCCGCAGCGGCACCTATTGTGATGGCTAAAAGCGCCCTGGCCGTTCCTCGATCAATGTCATCCTTGGAAGTTGGCCGTGACTGCACGAATTCTTGCCCCTCGGAATTCTCGCTTGCGGCATTAAACTCTGGTTCAATTCCTATGAGTGGGCAAGCGTCCAACACACGTTCGCCTTCGGGCTTTGCCTCGCTTTGGAACAGGGCGGCGATACGTCTTGTCCTTGTCTGACCCCGCCCGTCATAAGGCCTTCTGAACAGGCTGGGCGCGTTAGGTGGAATCAAGGCATCCGAATTTGTTGGCCGCGAAGCATCTGCTGATCTGCAATACGGCAGACGGCCTAGTCGCGCAGCTAAACGGCGTGGTGATCCAACTTCAATTGGCCAGGCGACTGGGCCTGAAGCCGATCGTGTACCTGCATGGCCGAAGCAACATGTTTGGCGGTCCAAATCCATATTTCGACGTCGGCAACGGCCCGAACGTCTGGGATTATTATTACGAGCCTATCGGGCCCGCGATGGATGAACTCCAGCAGCTGGTTCGGAGGGGCCAAGTCTACACCTTGTCGGGTGCGTCTGACCTAGTTCGTCTGTTCCGATGGGAGCCGCGCAGCTGGTTCATGAACCCCTATGACTATTATCGAAGCGTCGAAAATTACGCGGACGGCGCTTATCCGGCCCAATGGTGGGAAGAGCAGCGCGAAAAGGCGCGCGAGTTCCTGCGGGACGGGACAATCCGCGTCAGGGCGGCCATCGCCGAACAGGTTCGTCAATTCGTCGATAAGAACTTCTCCGAAGACACGCTTGGATTGCAGCTCCGCGGCTCGGACAAGTTCGATTTCGGGGTGGGGCCCAATCTATCCCGCAAGATTGAGCCCGCGGAGTATTTTCCTCACATCGATCGCTACCTCGCCGAGCATCCCAAATGCAGTCGCATCTTCGTAGCAACGGATCAGCGGCAGTGGCTCAAAACGTTGGAACAGGCTTACCCGGACAAGATCGTTTCTTTCTCCGAATGGTCGCTGAGCGACAGCAGCGAGAACCGCTTTCACGATGACAATGCCAAAGCGGCGCGAGGCGTCGAAGTCATTGTGGACCTGCTGCTACTTTCGCACTGTAGCTACGTTCTTAAATGCCACGCGGCGGTCGGTGAGATGGCGGTCACGCTCAATCCCAACATCGGCTTTCTCGACCTTAACTATGTAAATCAGCCATTTGAGGCAAAGGTGCGGCCGTTTCGGAGCGTCTGCGCTCTTGCGGTTCGAGCTTTGAGCTTAGCTTGGCGTCGGCTGGCGGAGTCCGGCCTTGGTCTATCGCAGGTCGTCTCTATCGAGGGCGACGAAGTCATAGTGGATCCGGCCAAACCCCGATTTCTCAACGTCAAGGTGGACGCCAACAAAAAGGCTCCTCCCGCACCGGTGCTTTCCAGCCGCTTCGCTTCAGCTTCGCTGGCCTCAGCGCTCAGCTTTCTGGCGGCACGATGTTACTCCTACGAAAGGCGTATAACCGAGGACAGCAAGGGGAAAACCCGATGATCTCTTGGCTGAAAAAGCGCTGGTTTCTGTTTCGCTGGCGACGCGTGGCGCGCGTGTGGACCGTGGATCGGCTGTTAGAGACGACGGACCTCGACCTCTCATCAAGTGAGCGAGGAGAGCTCGAGTACGGCATTCACTCTTGGCGACAGCTTGTCCCTTGGTATCAGCGGCGATTCGGCGGCGTTCCGGGCGGCGAGATTTACTGTTTTGGTGTCGCCCATGGCAGTACAGTGGGCACATTGGTGCGCGGTTTCAGAAGCCGCAACATGCCCGTCCCTGCAATGCACCTCTTCGACTCCTTCCTAGGTCTGCCCGAGGAAGAGCCAGGGGTGGCCGTACCAGACATCTGGATGAAAGGCGCATTCTCAGCGCCTAGAAACCAGCTTGAAAGCATGATCGCCAGTTTGGGTCTCCCGACTGACAGCTATCGAATTCACGAGGGCTGGTTCAAGGATACCCTCAAGGCTGATCTCGTCGAAGCGGGCGTGTTCAAGCCAGCTGCCTATGTCGATATCGACGCTGACCTCTACAACAGCACGCTGGAAGTCCTCGACTTCCTGTTCGCCCACAGTCTCATCAGGCCGGGAACCATCATCGGCTACGACGACTGGGGCGATACGGACCTTTGGACGGCTGGTGAGAGTCGAGCTCACAAGGAAATCATGGAGAAATACGGTGCGCGTTGCGCTCAATTGCTGCACTGGGGCGAGCGTCCGTTAATCCGCAAACTGTTCCTGGTGGTGTCCGTCGAAAAGCGGTGAGCAAAAGTCGATGGACTAGCGCCGAACGCTCTCGAGCCCGCGCTCCGTCAACGACTCTTCGAATACCTTCGACACGACCTCGCGGTCGTGCTCGTTGAAATACCAGCGGATCGTGCGGTCCAAGCCCTCGGCAAAGGGAACCTTTGGCTCCCAATCCAGCAAGCGTCTGGCAAGGCTATTGTCGGCGACGCGGTTATAGGGGCCCGTCGGCTTCGTCACGTCGGGTTTCAGCTCGGCATCGAGACCGCAGCGATCCAGAATCATTCGAGCCGCCTGGTTCACCGACGTGCGCTCCATGGTGCCGAGGTTGACGGCACTGCCGTCCTCGATCCGTTCCGCCGCTCGGATAGTGCCTTCGACGATGTCCGACACGTAGGTCCAGTTGCGGATCTGTTCGCCCGTTCCCCAGACAATGAATGGATCCTGCTTCAGGAAGGCGCGGCCGATCATGGCGATGACAGCGTGATTGGCGGGGCACCGCTCGCCATAGGCTGTGAAGTAGCGGACTGACGCGCACTTGAATCCCATCTCTTCATGGTAGGCCCGTAATGAGAGCTCAGCCATCAACTTGGCCCAGCCGTACATATCGTCGGCCTCGTAGGGCGGCTTCACCATGTCTTCCGTGAGATAGACGATCTCGGTCGGATCCTCCTGAAGACTGGTCGGATAGACGCAACCCGACGAAGCGAATGTCAGGTGCTCAACTCCCGCACGCTGCGCTTCACGAAACACGATGGCGTCAAGCGCGAGATTTGTTGAACATGCTGCCTGGTGAGTGCTGATGAAACCGCGACCGCCGTGGGTGGCGGCAAGATGGAACACGATGTTGATTCCAGAAACGGCGTGAGCTGCCGTGCGAGGGTCAAGAAGGTCTGCCTCTTCGAATTCCACCCGTCCGCTACGCATTGCCTGATCGATGTTTTCGCGAACTCCGCTAGACAGGTCGTCGACCACCCGAACCCGGGCGCCCCGCTCGACCAACGCCTCGACTAGGTGCGATCCGATGAACGAGCACCCACCCGTGACCAACACAGTCTTTGACGACCAGTCCATTACTCGCCCCTATTGCGAAACCTATTCCGCAGTTGTCCAAAATGAAGGAGCCGAGGTCAACGGCAATGCAGGTATGTACAGCCGACAGTCTCGTTTTGGTACTCAACGATGGACCAACTTCGTCCGGCCAGTCGATTAGGAAAGATATGGATAAAATGGCCTCGATTATTGCAGCGACGGGGACCTCACGGTGAAACGTGAGTTCACTATTGCCGCCGCCTGGAGCGCGGCCGGCGCCTGGATCGAGCAAGGCGTCGCCGCTGTAAACTTCCTGGTGATTGCCCGTCTGGTCGGAGTCGAAGACTTCGGCATCGCCGCCATGGCTTTCGCGTTTCTTTTCCTTGGCGAGTTCCTGGTCCGAGACACGCTGACGGAGGCCATCGTCGAGCGCTCCTCGCTTGAGGAAGGACGGCTGGAGGCGACTTTCGTTGCGCTCATAGGATTTTCGATCGTCGTAGTCTTGGCACTTGCTGCGATCGCTTACGTTGCCGCAAGAGCCTATGGTCAGCCGGCTGTCGCACCGTTGCTCTTGGTGGCCAGCCCGACAGTACTTATGATTGGTGCGGCGGGTGTTCCCACAGCACTCCTTCGACGCAAGCTGGCCTATCGAACTCTTGCCGTTCGGTCAGTCCTGGGAGTCGTTGCCGGTGGATTGGTCGGAATCACGATGGCAATCAACGGCTTCGGCGCCTGGAGCCTCGTTGGTCAGCGCCTTACAGATATAGGCATTAACAGCGTCATGGCATTCACGGCGGCCGGATGGGTTCCCCGCCGATGGCCGAAGCTCGGCGACTACGCGATGTTAAGTGGGCTGGGGCCTCGGGTCGTGCTGTTGCGATCATTGACGCTGGTCATCGTGCAGACCCCGACAGTCGCACTCGGCATTTTCGCGGGTCCAAGAGCAGCGGGTTTATTCGCCTTTGCGTCCCGCCTCGTCGAAATTGTCGGATCTTTGATCGTCCAGCCGGTTCAGGGCGTGGCTCAGTCGACAATTTCTGAAATGCGTCGCCAACATTCGTCCACTCACGAGTTCTTTCTCGATCTAACTAACATGGCGGGTTGGATTTCCTTCCCCGCATTCGTTGGGCTAGCGTTGATCGCAGATCCATTGGTAAGTTTCCTTCTGGGCAATGATTGGCGCGCTGCCGGCCCAATGCTGGCGATTTTGTGCGTTCCCGGCGCGACCGCGGCCCTAACGGCGATTCAGGAGGCCTATCTTCTCGCGATGGACCGGATCGAAAAGTTTGTTCGAGCATCCGCGATTGAAGCTGCCATTGGCGTTGTGATCGTCGCGCTCGGGAGCTTCTATGGGCCGCTTGCGGCGGTCGGCGGTGTTGCGTTGCGGGCGCTCGCAGCTTTCCCGTTGCGCACGAGCGCAGCCCTTAACCTTGAGGGAATTGGTTGGAGGCGGTTCGGAGTGGCTCTGATTCCCCCGCTCTTGGCGTCAGGAAGCATGGCGGTTCCTCTTGCGATTTGGCGAACAACAGTTCTCGGTCGGGTCCCCGATCTGCTTTACGTAGTTTCGGCGACTGCAATGGGGATGGGTTGTGTCGCCGGCGTCCTGTTTGCATTAATGCCTAAAGAATTGGCGCGACTGCGATCATTCATTCACCCGAACCCCTCGCCATCAACAATTGGCTCGCGGCAGCGATCACGCTCAGTAGGGGGTGCGCACCACACGAGATCTCACCGCCCGTAAGCACTGCCTAAGACGCAGATAGTTTAGCCGTCCTTGCAGCAACCCGGCCCAATGGCCGCGATCGCGAAAGTAGTGCATGTCAATTCGCGGGATATCGAACCGGTCTTGCCCGCGCGCGGGGAGTGCCAGGCGAGTTCCGAAGGCGGCGCGATAATGGCGCCCAATCGCTTCCACGACCTCAGTTGAAACACAGCCATAAGGAGCTGCGAAGCCCTCGATCGGCTTGCCGAGTTGCTCGGAAACGTCCTCAGCGCAGCCCGCGATTTCCTCTTCACGTTCGGCAGGCGACAGCTTGATGAGGTTGGCGTGCGTTCGGCTGTGACCGCCAAATTCTATTCCCTCGTTCGACAGTGAACGCACCGTCTCCCAGTCCATCAGCGGCCGGGGAGGATTGTTGGCTCCGATCCACCCTTCGGGATGACCCAACCTTTGGGTGGGCACGAACACCAGCGCGGAAAAGCCGTGTTGCTGGAGGATTGGCGCGGCGACCTTCGCGAAATCCTCGAACGCATCGTCAAAGGTGATAAGCACCCCATCGTCAGGGCTATTGTTCTTTCCGTCGTGCCAATCGATGAACTCGCGGAGGCGCAGGCTTCGGCGACCGAGATCAGCAAGCGTCTGCATCTGCATGGCGAAGACGTCGGGAGGAATGCTGGTCGGTCCGCCCGCGTCTGAAATTGAATGGTAGGTGACAACCAGCACGTCCAGCCTCAATCCTCGACCACGTGGGTCTCGAACACGCGGCGATGGGCATGCCATTTGTCGAGGTCGAACGAGCCGTCGGCATTGAGACTGTCGACCGCGCCTTCCGCCATGGCCAAAGCGTGATGCGTGTTGTCATGGGCAAACAGGCCCTGACGACCGAACGTGAGAAGACCCCCTAGGCCCTCGGCCCAGTGATCGAGCACACTCAAATGGCCTTCGAACTCCCGGTCATAAACGGGATAGGCAAAGCCAAGGCGCCGCGTTTCGGTGCGGCGTACCCTCGCGGTCACTGGCAACCCGACCCCGGCCAACCATTCGCACAGCTTTGCGCCGAGTTCGTCATCGCTTAGCGCCCAAAGCTCTTCTTGCGGGTCACACGGCAATTCTGCGCACAGGACGGTCACGTCCTTCGGCTCGGTGCTCGCCGAATAATTCTTAGGTTCGGAGAGGCGCGAAATCGGCACGGCATACTCCGGGAAGTAATGCGCGTCATATTCCGTGAATTGGTCCTGTTCCAGCACGAGGTAGATCAGGATCATGCCGCGATAGCGGATGCGCGATGCTGCTTCGACGACCTCTGCAGGAGCTGGCGGATCCATGAGTGAGACGAGGGTGGTAAGCGGCAAGGTCGACCAGACGATGTCGGTTTTGACCCTGCGCTCGGCTCCGTCAGCTTTATAGCGGACAGCTTTCACCCGGCCATCGTCGTGCTCGATGGCGGAAATGGCAGCCTCGAGCGTGAAGTCGGCGCCGATCTTCTCCGCTTCGTTCCGAAGGGACTCGCTGATCTGGCCGAAGCCCTTGCGGGGATAATAAAAGCCCCCCGTCTGCGGTTTCTTCAGCCCGGGAACCTGGCCCAGGATCTTCTTGATGATCTTGCCGATTGAACTGCCTGAAACACGGCGCGTCGCTAGAGTGACGGCAAGCTCCTCCGGCGGAAGCGCCCAGAGCTTCCGCATGTAGGGGTAGTAGAAGTTCTCGCACATCGCCGGGCCGAGACCCTGGTGCAGAACGCTGGCGAACGTCGGCTCACCAGCCGCGGGGCGGCGGAAACGCTTGGTCGCGGCATCCCACAATAGCTGGAGGGTGAATCCCTTTGGCAGTCGCAATAGCAGGTCGATCGGCTTCAGCGGAAAATGAATCCAGCGGCTCTTCAGCCGAATTCGGCCGTGACGCGGCCGCCACAGCAGGTCGGGCCCAACCGCGTCCTTGATCAGCTGCATCAGCTGCGGCTCGGTCGACGGGTGAAGCCGATGGCTTCCGAAATCGCAGTGCACGCCTTCCAGCAGGAAACTTCCTGAATTGCCGCCGACGCGTGGCGCGCGTTCGAGCACTTTCGCGGAAGCCTTGCCGCTCCTGGTAAGCATCAGAGCTGCACCAACACCGGCGGGCCCTGCGCCAAGGACGACGACCTGCTTCACAGCGCCTGCTCCAATGCGGCCCTCCGCACGGGGCGGCGGAGTTGAATGAGGAATCCAATCAACCCGCTGACATAAAGGAGCGACTGCCAGACCAGACCGATCGCAATGACTTGCGCAGGATCGGCGCCGAACGGCCGCAACAGCCCCGCCATACTCGCTTCGCGGACGCCCAGCCCGCCCAGGCTTATCGGAGCGATCGCGATGATCTTGGCCGTCGTCCACGCATAGAACCATGCTGCGACGGGGGCTTCGACGTGCGCCGCGCGCGCGAAGCCGATGTTGATGACGACGAACAGGCACTGCACGACCATCGAAATCGCCAGGCAAAGAAGGAGCCGGCCAGGGCTTCGCGCCAGTCCCGCGGCCGAATGCGTCAATTTCGACAGGAGCCGCATCAGCTTTCCGGATGGCTCCCGCCCGCGGACGAAGCTATCAAGACAGAACGCCGCTCCGAAACCGCATGCAACCAAGAGGAAGAGGCCGAGAAGGGGCCACCCGAGCCAGATCTTGGAATCCAGTCGATGCCCCCACGCGAGCGTGGCGGAAGCGAACGCAATCATTACGAGTCCGAGTGTGTCGAGCAGCCGGTCCGCGAGCGATCCCATCGCAAGCCGCCCTTTGTCATTCGCATGCTTCATGACGAGCCCGGCGCGAACGACATCGCCGCCCGCTACGCTTGGCAGTGCGAGGTTGGCGGCAAGGCCGGCGAGGTGCGCGCGGAAGGCCTGGCGATAGGAGACACCGTTGCCGATCAGGATGCGCCATTTTGCCGCCGAAGCCGCGTGTCCGCACAAGAATAGGGCAAGTGAAGCGAGCCAAAGTGGCGCCGAGATTTGACGCGCCGCGGCCCACACCTGCCGGAAGGGGACGAAATGGAAGATGAGCGTGAGCAGTAACGCGCTGATGCACAATCGAATGAGCCAGACGCTCATCCTGCGTCGGCCCGCCTTCTCCGGATTTGAGGCCATCGTCAGACCGGTCGGGTGCCCGGCCTCGCTCTGGGCCGCAGGTTCAGCCGCGCGATCATGTCAGCGATCAGTCCCAATGCCCAAAGTAGTACGGCGCCTAGCAGGCCGAGCACTGCCGTCTCTGACAGATTGTCGATGTAGACGTCGTAGACGCCCTTGAAGAAGCCCATCAGGAACAGGATCAAGCCTGCGGGCATGTAGATCCGCAGGGGCTGGAAGTATACCGTCAGCCGGGCAACCAGGAACATGAAGTTCCAGAAGTCGCGCGCCTTCATCTTAGAGTGGCCGACGCGCTTCCCATAGACGATCGGGAGATAGGCGACGCGCATTCCCGACGACAGCATGCAAAGCGTGATCGTGGTCGTGAACGAGAAGGCGTCGGGCAACAGCGGAATAAACTGTTCGAGGGCTTCCCGGCGGAACAACCGGAGACCGGAATTGAGATCGGTAATCCGGTGCCCTGCAAGGATCCCGGCGGTGCGGTTCAGCACCCATTTCGCGGGGCGGCGGATGAGTGGAACGCCCTTCATCGCAGTGCCGCGATCGCCAACGACCATGTCGTTGTACTCGGTCATCGCAATCATTTCGGGCAGGTAGGATGCCGGATAAGTGCCATCCGCATCCAGGATGGCGATTAGCGGGGCGGTACTGATTGCAATCCCGGCCTTCAGCGATCGTCCGTAGCCGCCATTATGCGGCATGTTGACGACCGTCGCGCCGGACGCCTTTGCGCGTTCCAACGTATTGTCCTTGGATCCATCGTTGACGACGATGATCTCGTGCGAAATTCCGGCGCCGGTCAGTTCGGAGCGAACGGATTCGACCGTTGCCTCGACCGCACCCTCTTCGTTGTAGGCCGGGATGACGACCGACACGTCGGGTGTCGAACCCTTACGTGCGACAAGTTTCCGCGACGCGGCAAGTTGCCGGCTTTCTTCCAACGCCCCCTCCACATCGAAAAATCAATAGCTTGAGGATATACGATAGCGACCGTGAGTAAAGTTGGGGTGGGCGCGAGCTTCCTTGCTGTATCAACTTCGTACAACATCCCTACAGTTGTTGCTTGTGACGTCACTCCGTCGTCTAAGACAATGAGCTGGAATGGGGCGTGGACTTGACCAGTCGCGAGACTGACATTTCAATCTCTGGGACTGCAAGCCCGATCATCCTCCTGTAATCGAGGAGACCGAATGAACGACGTCCAGAACGATGCTGCATTGCGCGACGCACAGCCAAGCGCCGCCGTGCGGGACATCAATGGAGCGCCGCTGGTTCGGCTGGACCGTCGATTCCTGGGCTTCAGCATAGTTGCCACCCTCCTTCTCTGCTGGCCTTTGCTGGTCTTTGGTCATCCCAGCTACATTCAAGACAGCGTGGCCTATCACAAGGGCGGCCGCGCTGCGGTGGACTACGTCCTCAAGAGCCTCAACCGACCGGAAGTCTCCACGACGGCCAACCGATCAACTCAGGCTTCCCCGTCAACGCCGGCGGCGACAGAAATTACTGGAAATGAAGTCAAGGGTGCCCGATCTGTCACTTATAGTATTGCGGCGTACCTACTCTCCGGACCGGGGGCGACAATGTTGCTTCTCGCTCTTGCTCAAGCCGCCGCGGCCGCGACGGTCATAGTCGCGATCCTTGGTGCATTCGGTGGTCTTCCGACGCGCCGGACGATTGCCTCATTAATCGTGCTGGCCGGGGCCACAACCGTTGCTCCCGTTTGCTTTCTCGTCATTCCAGACATCTTCGCGGGACTGATCATTGCCTGCACCATCCTGTTGACTGTCGCGCAATCTCGCCTGAGCCTCGGAGTCCGCTTGCTTTGCGCCGCAATCGCCACCTTCGCTGTAACGGCTCACAACAGCCTCATCCCCATCGCCGGGGGAATGGCGGGCTTGGGACTTGGTTGGGTCGCGATCAGGCACTTTACCAATGATCCTTTGCCGCGCTGGACGTGGGCATGGGTCGTCGGCCCCCTAATCGTTGGTGCATTCACGCTGCTGACGATTAACCGCGTCGCTTTCGGGGAGACCAGCCTTGCCGCAAAGAGATATCCATTCGCGCTTTCGCGGTCGATCAATAACGGTCCGGGACGCTGGTATCTCGAGAAGCATTGCCATGAGCTCGCATACACGATTTGCACCGTGTATCCCCACGGCTTGCCGAAGGGTGGGGCGCTGGAGTTCCTGTGGGGGCCGGACGGCGTTACGAAGCGCGCGACCCCTGCTCAGATGGACCGGATACGGGCGGAAGAACCCGCCATCGTGCTCGCAGCAGGCCGGGAATACGCGGACTTCGAAATGCGGATGCTCGCCTACAAGTTCACTCAGCAGCTCATACGCTTCCGACCATATTCCTTTGATGCGCGGATGGCGCTCGACTCTGGTGGTACAGCCCAGCTTGCACCGGAGCCTCACGATACTGATAGAATTCTGATCCTCATTTACATTGTGGCAGCGATCAGCACGCTGCTCAGCTGCGTTTGGCTTGCATGGGCCTTCGTGAAGAGGCGCTTGCTTCGGCCGATCATCGTCCTGTTGTTTTTGGGCATTCTTGGAAACGCGGCGACATGTGTACTCTTCGCGGCCATGGCTGAGCGTTATCAGGCGCGTGTCATTTGGCTTATTCCGCTGTTCGCACTGGCACTAAGCGGCGCAGTAGGTGGATCCGGGCGAGATACCCGCCCGAGAGTTGCCTAAAGCTCTTTCTTACTCAGACGTGCAAGCGCGCTTTCCATCTTAAGAGCGACGCGCTCGACTTCGGCGTTGAGCTCCTTCAGCTCGGACAGCGGATCGACCGCTTCTCCGGCAGACGAGATCGGTTGAGCCTTGAGTATTGCGGCGCTCAGCGCGGAAGGGGCGATCGGCAGCGTGAACTGCGCTCCGTAATATTCGCCGCTGCTCCAGATGATTTCGGCCTCCACCAGCCCGGCCTGAGGAAGCTCGAACTCGAAGATCGCGCCGTTCAACATCGGGATCGATGTCTCCAGGAGAGCCCCGGTGAGCGACAGGTCATGGATCGTGACCTGTTCGAACCCACTTTTCACGTCCTTCGAGCCAATACCCAAGCGAAGCGCGCGGCGGGCCGCTCGGCGACGTTCCTTGGGTGCCAGTTCCTCAAAGTGGGCAAGCATGGGCATCACGCGCTCCTGCTGAAAACGGCAGTAGTGCGGCCGATGGTTAAGAAAGGGTAACCGTTACGGTCAGCGACGGTTGATCCGTTGCTTTAGCTCGGTGACCTCCCAAAGGTCGTTCCGGCTGAACGGGAGTAGCGCCTGCAGCGCCACGAAAGTGCTGCGACCCAGGGCCCGCTTCAGGCCGTCCAATTCCGCAAACGCTGCTCGAATGGCGGTAGGGTCGAATTCGGCGTCGCCCGCCGCTTCCTCCATCAGCGTTTCCTCGGCCTCCGCCACTAGCCAAGCCTGAAGTTCCCAATAGCGACGGACACGCTTCGTACCTTCTTCGTCCAGGCGCGCCGCAAGTGCGGCAATCTTCTGACCGGCGGCGCCCGCGGGCCATCCGCCCGCGCGCAAAATCTCGAGCTGACGCTTATGCTCGGCACTTTCGGCGGCAAGCCAGCCTTGCGCTTCGGCGGCTCCAAAGTGAAGGATCGCCAGGATGACCAGCGGCGCGATCAGGATTGATCCCATCATGGAGATCATTGGTCGGTCAGGGAACTGATTGAAAGCCATGTGGAGCGCGACGGCGAGGCCATAGCCAGGGACGAACCAGAGCAGGCTGAAGTCGAACTCCCCGGCGGATTCCCGTGTTTCCCGCTCGGCGAACTCGTGGGCGATGGCTGCCAGTACTGCCACCGTCGTGCCGTGCATGATGGCTGTCCCGAACCCGCGTACGAGCCAGGTGCCAGTGCCGTAACTGGGAAAGATCGTGAGGTAGAAAATGTTCTCGATCACCGAGAAGCCGGCCCCGATCGCGAACCCCGATATGACCGCGTCCAGCTTGTAGCCGATGCGATTCATGCGGAAAAGCACGATGATGATCGCGGCTTTGATCGCTTCCTCGATCCATGGGGCGATGAACCGGCTATAGAGCGAAAAGCCGATCGGCAGTGTGTCGAGGAGGCGGCCGCTGACTGGCCACGCCGCAAGCGCTCCGATCGAGCCCAGAAGCAATAAGAGAAGGACTTCGCGAAGGCTCATCAGCGCAAACGTGTCGAGCCAAACGAACAGACCAAGCATGGCAAGGACGGGGATCAGCGCGACGCCCCAATGCACTCCGTCGATCAGTAAGATGCTGCTCATCTGCTCACAGGATCTTCAGCGATGCCATCCACTCGGTCTTGCGATAATGGCCGTCCCGCCATCCGCCTGCGGCGCCGACCGAGAAGACCATGGGCAGGCGCAGGGCGACAGTGAACGCAAGATCAAGCTGAGCGCCGAAATCGGCATAGTGGTGACCGCTTTTATCGGGTGCCTCGGTGGCCATAAAGCCGCCGAACACGGCCGGGCGAACATAGCTTAGGAAAAATGCCGGCGCCCCCACCTCGGCGAAGCGGAGCGGTGGCAGGTTGATCTCACCCGTGAGCTTGGCGAACCGGCGCGCCTCGATCTCGTCGATGGAGAAGCCCGGAAAGCTTTCCATCTCGCGGTAGCGCTTGACCGGCCGGTTATCGACGTAATTGTTGCGGAAAGAGCCAAAGTAAAAAGCGGAAAGCGGGCTGGTGCGATCGCCGGCTGCGGTTCCGGCATGCGCATAGACCCAGACAGAGCTGTTATCGAGCGGGAGCGGCACGCCATAGTCGATACCTCCGTAGAGTTTGGGAAAGGCCTGCCCTTGCGCATAATCGAGGTCGGCAAGGACCCGCCACGCAAAGCCCTTTTCATGATCGACGCCGCCGAGCGACTGTCGGAAGTCGTGGTATTTCGCGCCAATCTCGACTGACTCGATGTTGCTTGGACTGACGACGTTCTGCGCGTTCGGTAGCCGCTCCAACCCAGTGTAAACCGCTCCGGTAGCGAACAGGTCGAGCTGGCGCGGCGGGTCATAAATAATGGTCTTGTTATAAGTCGCGACGACGGAATCGCCCTTGCGGCTGCGCTCTACCGGGCCTGCCAAGTCATAAAAATCGGCGCCGTTGTGCAGATATTTGAGATCCCAGTTCAGCGTCTTGAGCTGGAGCGAGGCGTGAAAGCGCTCCTTGAACTTCAGATGGTTGAACGGGGTAACGCTGATCGTCGCGTTGATCTGGTTGAACTGCAGCGGGTCTTCCCAGTGAAAATACCAGCCCGGTGAGACCTTACCCTTGTAGCCTTCGATGATCGGGTAGGTGCTGGCGAACTTGCGCTGCTGCGCTGCGCTATATTTACCGCGACCCGTGACCAGCTCGTCCAGCGGAATTCTCGCCGGCGAACCAACGCCCCAGGTCTTAAGCTCCGGATGGGTCTCGACCACTCGCGTGCCGAGGAACTCGACGTTGCCGAGGTCCTGTTTGACGTCGGGCTCGAAGCGGACGGGCTGCAGGCCCTCGCCGCTATATTCGTAAGCGATCAATGAGCCGTCCGCCTGCGCGATCGGGCGGAAGAAGCCCGTCGAGGCATTGCTGACCGCGTCATATTTGCCGCTCGCGATATCGAAGCGGAAAACGTTGGACGCGCCGGTGTAATAGGACGTCCCGTACATCGTCTTTCCATCAGGCGCGAAGGTGAAACCTTCAGGCATCGACGGCGGCAGCGACAGGCGCGCGACTTCGACCGGTTCGCCCGATTCCGAGAAGAAGGAATCCATCCGCCAGACACGCATCGTCTGTTCGCCGTTCACCTCGCCGAACGAAGCCGCCATCAGGGTTCCGTCGGGCGAGACGTCGAGGTCGAACGGGATCTGTCCGTACTTGAAGGTGTGGACCTGGTTGAACCCGCTGTAGGGCGCGGGGATTCGGACGATGGTGGCAAAGCCGTTCTGGTGACGAATGCCCCAAAGCGACTTGTCGCGGGCGTCGAAGACCAGGTCCCCGATGCGCGCGTCTTTCAGGAGCTTGCGCTTCTTCCCAGTGTCGACGTCGACCGCGATGATGTCACGGAACGCACCGTTGTCCTCGGTGTAGAAGGCGGTGCGTGAATCCGGATCGAACGCTAGGCTCGTCACCCGGTACAACATCATCCCTTTGATCTCTTGCAGCTCGGTCAGCTTGCCCGTCGTCAGGTCCATCCGGCCGAAGAAGCCGATGGTGCCGGGGTAGCGGAAGGCCGCGATCAGGCTGTTCGTCTTGGGGTCGATGAAACCACGCGAGATGGAGCCGAGGCCGCGCGGGCTCAGCTTTTGGGTCTCGGTCAGCGGATATTGCGAGAGCTTGGCGAGGTTGGCTTGCTGAAACTGCTGCTCGAAGGCGATCCAGTCATTCCAGACCTCGTCGAGCGGCTTGCCGAATACCTGGCGGAAGCGGGCCGCGTAGAAAGCCTCGCTACCCTCCGGCCGCCGCAGCCAGTCGACGGTTCTCTCGGGCCCGTAGGTCAGCGCGAGGTAAGAAAAGAAGCGCGTGCCGTAGAGATAGTCGTTGACGCCGACCTGGAAGTCCTTGGCGATGCCTTCGGATTCGAGGCCTAGCGGCGAGAAGATGCGATCGTGGTCGCGAACCTTCGCTCGCCACACCATTTCGTCATACGCGCCCTGTGCGCGACCGAGGCCGCCCGCCATCCAGGTCTCGAAGAAAACCGCGCTGCCCTCGAGATACCAGCGAGGCACGTTGGTCCGCGGAACCGATAGGTAATTCCACAGGATGGATTCGGGATGCTCCTGCAACGGCATCGGCTTGCCATGGAAGAAGCGTCGCCAGCCTGCATCCTGGCGATTCCAGACATCCATCGTCGCCACGTGGGCGAGCTCGTGGTTGTTGAGCGTGAAGAAGCGCTCGCCCGCGGAAAAGGTCTCCATCGTTTGGCTCAGCGGCGCAACGTCGAGCAACACGGCGTTGTTCGGCGACGCACGAGCCGCCGCGTTTCCGTAGTCGCCGAAATCCTTGAGCAGCACAGTCGTCCGCTCCCACGGCGTCCAGTTGAATTTCTTCTCGTGGAAGCGGAGCGCGTTGGTGAAGGCTCGGCCGACGTAAGGCGTCAGATAGGTCTGCGCGGGATCGAAATAGAGCAGTTCAAGGTCGTGAGTGTCGATCTCGCTGAGGTCGATGCCCGATGCGTCCGGCGGAACGTGAGCAGGCCCCTCCTTAGGCCGGGGAGATGTCGGCTCAGCCGGTCTCTCCGGCTTGGTGACTGGCTCCTCGATCGTGGTCGTGTCGGACTGGGGTGGGGGCGGCTTCTGCTGCGCCTGGGCGAGTGCGGGGGCCGAACCCCCGCACCACGCCGCGGCGATTGCTGCGGCCACAAATGCACGCGGCCGCGCGCCGTACCCCCGCATGTCCCCCCTTCAGGCGCCCCCGGCGCCGTTACTGAGCCGCAGCTGCGTTGACCGCGTTGGCCAGATCACCGCTACGAACGGCCGATGCGAACGCCGCGTTGGTTACGAGCGCCTGGAAGTTCGCATCGTGTCCAAGCGTTTCGAACGCCTTCGCATTTGCCGCAAACAGCTGAAGCGCCGACGGATTTCCGGCGAGTGCCTGGAACGCCGCCGAATTCTGGCTCATCACGGCAAACGCTTGAGGGTAGGCCGCTGCGAGCGAGGCCGCGCGGGCGTCAATCGCCTTGGCATCCGCCGCCGCTGCTGCCGCCGCCTGTGCATTCAGCGCCTGCGCCGCGCTGGCCGCCGCTTGCACGGCTTTCGCATTGGCCGCGAACTTCTCGAACGCGCCTGCGTTGGCCGCTACTGCCGCCATCAGCTTGTCGTTGAACGCCGCCTGGAAGCTGGCGTTGGACGAAGCCAATGCATCGAACGCCTTGGCGTTGGCCGCGAGCGACTGAAAGAACGAGGCATCGCTCTTCAGCGCATTCATCGCTTTGGCGTCAGCAGCGAGCGACTGGAACGACGCTGCCTGACTGGCCATTACGTTATTTGCAGCAGCATTGGCCGCGGCAGCCTGGAAGGCGGCTGGGTTACCAGCAAACTTCGCGAATGCTTCGGCATTCTTCAGCATGACCTGAAACGCCGCATCGTGACCGGCAAGCGCCGCGAACGCCTGCGCATGATCGGCGACCGCCTGCACCGCCGCGGGCTGCGATGCGAGAACCTGGAAGTTCGCGGCGTTGCCGACCAGCGCCTGCACAGCCCCGGCATTGGCACCGCCGAACGCCGAGTTGATTGACTGGGCTTGCGTGATCGCCGCGTTCATCATCTGCGGATTGGATGCCAGCGCCTGGAACGAAGCTGCGTTGGCGGCCATCGCCGCGAGCGCCTTGTCGTTGAACGCCGCCTGGTAGCTCGCATTGGTCGAGGCCAATGCATCGAACGCCTTGGCGTTGGCTGCGAGCGACTGGAAGAACGAAGCGTCGCTCTTCAGCGCGTTCATCGCTTTCGCATCAGCAGCCAGCGATTGGAACGACGCCGCCTGGCTCGCCATCAGGCTGTTGGCCGCAGCATTGGCCGCCGCCGCCTGAAACGCAGGCGCATTACCGGCGAACTTCGCGAACGCCTGCGCATTCTGCAGCATCACCTGGAAAGCCGCGTCGTGACCCGCGAGCGCCGCGAAGGCCTGGGCGTGATCGGCGACTGCCTGGATCGCGGCGGGCTGCGAAGCCAGCGCCTTGAAGGAGTCGGCATTCTGCGCAAGCGCCGCGGCAGCTTGCGATCCGGCGGCATTGGCCGCGCCATTGTTGGCGCCGATCTGCTGCGCTGCGTGCGCCAGTGCACCGAACGCGGCCGGATTGCCGGCCAGTGCCTGGAATGCCGGCGCGTTGGACGCGAGCGCCGCCATCGCTACAGGATTGGAAGCGAGCGCCTGGAAGTTGGCGTCGTGCGCGAGCGTCCGGAAGGTCGGATTGTGAACCATCGCCTCGAACGCGTCGGTCTGCATCAGTTGCGGGACCGAGGTGTCACCCAGGGTAACATCCTTGTCGCTCAGCTGAGCGTTCACATAGCGCTGCGACGCGCCGACAGTCCCTTCACTCGGCCCGAGCGGCGGGTAGACGCGCCCCAGGCCATACGCCCCGATACCGACGGCGAGAACCGCCGCGCCGGTTAGAATCATCTTGCGGTTATTGGACGTCGAAAGACTGCTTGCCATTGGTTGCCCCCGTGACTGAGTCAAGGCGCCCATTTTGCAGATTTGTTAACGCAAAGTCAACGAAAGTCGGCGTGCCGACAATCCTTGTTAGTGCTGTTATATCATTGAAATCCTGTAAGTTTTTCAGTGCGGCCGAGAGTTCGCACGGGCGAATCTTGCTTTGCTTTTAACCAGTTAGCGCAAGCGGACCGAAACCGCGTTTCCGTATCTCCTTCACCCCGGAGTGAGGGATAAAGCGATGCGCTTTTTCGCGATGGCAATGACCAGTTTGCTGCTGTTCGGGGGCGCTGCACTCGCCGATCCGCAGAAGGCCGAATTGAAACAACCGGCGGGCCAGTCCGACTCGCAGGCCCATCCGTCGGCACCAATCGTCCTTGCTTCCGCTGAAACGGTCCGGGCCGCACCGGAAACGGCTCCCACGCCGATCAAGCGCCGCGTTGCTCCGCGAGTGACCACCTGCCGTTGCGGCGATCAGCCGGCCACGCCTCAGCCCGACGAGCAATAAGCCGCTAGTTGCCGCTTGCGGCGATCTGCGCCTTGGGCACGCGGATCACCGGAATGTCGCCATCCCCGACGGCTGCGAAAGCCGACCAGTAGAATGGATGCGACGTCTTTTCGTCGTCCATGAGTTGACGCTGCGACAGGCGCAGCGCTGTCACCGTCGGCGTGCCTGGTGGCGCTGAGAACAGGCCGGTAATGAGCCGCTGTGTTGCATTATAATCGTCGGGCACGGGCCAATGGCTCGCAACTACCAACCTCCCGCCGGCACCGACAAAGGCGCGAACGAGACCATCCAGCGCGACATCGCCGCCTGTGGACAGTCCTGCCTGGGCGGTCGCGGCCGCGCTGGCCTTGCCCGCAGTATCGCATGCCGAAAGGATGACCACGTCCGCATCAAGGTGCAGGTCGAAGATATCCTTGAACGTCAACAGGCCGTTCGAGCCTGCGCCGCCGAAGCTGGTCAAGAGCGCCGGCTGCGCGGCGCATTTCGCCGCACGCGCCGTGACCACACCATGGGTCGCGAAATGCAGGATCCGGTACTGGTCGAGATCGTCGCGTGCCTTGATCGCCGTGTCGGTAAACTGGTCGCCCGTGACGACTTGAACGCCATTCGGATCGAACCGCCTCAGGATCCCGCTCGCAATCTCGAGCTCCTTGGCCGAGATCGGGTGTGCCCAGGACGATAGGGGCAATACGCAATCGCGGTCAGCGGCCGATGGGATCTGTCCCTCGGCCGACGCGGAAGGCGGAGTATTCTCACCGAGCCCAAGATACTCGCGCGGGCCGGCGGACGGCGGGACATTCCGCAGCTGGGCGAACGAACGCGGGCTGACCGAGGTACTGATGTCGCGATCACGTCCGAGCCAGCCAACGCCGCGGAAATCATAGGCCGCGTCGTCGCTCGCCTTCGCGCGCTGGTTGTAAGCGTCGACCGAGGCCTGGTCCATCACCAGCAGGTTGATCGGCAGGCGGAGCATCGGCCCGTCCGGCTCGAAGATCAGGTGCTTTACAGATGGAAGCGCCGTGGCAAACGAGCCGAACAACTCCCCGTAAAGCTGGTGCGACAATGCGACGTCGAACGGATAGGTCATGCGCTGCCCGTTCTCGATCGTGGAGATGGTGTCGCGGAGGGCATCAACCTGATCGCCGATCTGCTTCGCGGTCACATTGAGCTTCACCGCGTGCGCCGCTTCAGGGGTGACCATCATCGCGTAAACATGATCGCCGACGATGGTCATTCGGTAATAGGCTTCTCCCGGCCGCAGCACCTTTTGCAGGTCGGCTAGCGGGATCGTGTCGCTAGCAACGGCCCGGAATCGAGGGAAGCTCGATAGCGCGGCCTGCGTGGTCAGCTGTTCCTTTTGCGATGTGTCGAGCGTTGCCCGAAGGACGCGCGCGCGCACCTGTTCCTGCGGGGAAGGCTTGGCGAGGTCGTCAAGCCGCGCAAGCTCGATACGAGCCCGCTCGGCCTGCCGGGTCAGGGTCACTGCCTGGCGGAAAAGCCGCGATGCCTCGTCGGTGCCGCCGGTCAGTTCACGGGCGAGCACCGCCTGCGTCTGGGCAAGGCCCGGCCGAACCATCAGCTGGGTGGCCGCGAAGATCTCCGCCAGCGCCTTGGGATCGTCGCCCTTCTGTAGAAGCAGGTCGACATATGGACGAAGCACATTGGCGAAGCTTGGCGGCAGGTTGCTCGTGTCCGGCTGCGAATGGACGATCTCGCTGAACATCGACTCTGCGATCGCCAGCTGACCGCTCCGCGCAAGATAGCCGGCGAGGCGCGCCCTCGCATTCAGCAGGACCGCGGTTCCCGGATAGTTCTTGTCGAGAAGCGCCACGGCATCGCGATAAAGCTTATCGGCCTGTGCACGATCGCCAGCCTCTTCGGCGATCGCACCTAAGTCGCCGAAAATCTGCGCACGCATCCAGAGAATCGAGGCGACCTTGCCACCGCGAACTGCCTGCAATCGGGCATCCGCGCGTAGCAACGCGTCGCGAGCGCCCGCACGATCGCCGGTAAGGCGCAGCGAGGTCCCTCGGAGCTGCAGCGCCTGGCCTTCAAGGATTTCGATCTTCTCGGCCGGCAGGAGCTCGTCGGACTGGACGCCCAATTGCTGACCGAGCTTGGAGTCGGCATTGAGCCGCTTGGCCATCACATTGTCGATTTCGAGCCTGGCCGCAGCTACGTTCTCGTCCTCGGAAACGCCCTTGGGGAGCGGCTTGTCCAGTTCTGCGAGAGCAGCCTTTGGATCGCGCTGGTTGAGCTCGTGGATTGCGCGATAATTGCGCAGGCGCCGGGCGACGACCGGATCCTTTCCGACCTGTTCAGCAGCTCTCGAAAAGAGCGAGTCCGCCTCTGCGAAACGGCCCAGGTTGGACTTCTGGAGCGCTTCATTGACGAGGGCTTCGGCGCGGCTTTGCGCGGCCTCGTTCGAGCTTCCGCCGGCCGCGGCAAAGAACTCCGCGGCCTCGGCATAGCTGCCCGCGTTATTGCGGCGATAGGCTTCCTCCAGCGCTTTGTCCGGCGCCAGCGTCCCGGCTTGCACGCGGGCAAACGCCGCGGGGTCGCCGAGGCCCGTCGTCGCAATCGAGATCTCGCCCTTCACGGGTTGATCGGCGACGAGGCTTCTCAAACCGAGCTGCAGTGCGCTGTCGTAGCCAGCGAGGCCTTCGGCAGCGAAATAGAGCTTGCCGCGTCGCAGCTGATAGGCGCGGTACGCGACATCGGCGTCCTTGAGCTTGCATTCGATCAGGTCGACTGCGCCGATGCCCTGCACGTTGCCGCGCTGCGGGGCGTCGCAATTGGCGCGGGACCCTCGCTCACGAGCGATACGATCGGCGGCATCGCTGGTCGCCTGCAGCTTGTAAAGCTTGCCAACCGGCAGTGCGGCATCGCGGCAAGTGATCGAATAGCCGGCGTCGAACATCCGGGCCAATGCAGGGTCGATCGTAAGGCTTTGCGCGGAACAAAAGCTCGTGCCTGAGCTTCCGATGCGCCAGGTGTCGCGCACGCTGAGCGGTGTCGCGCCCCAGCTTGAAGCCGCCGCGCCGGCGAGGCCGGTAATTGCCGCGATTGCGATTGCTAACTTGCGCATCTGATCCTCCGATCAGTCCTGGGGCCCCGGGCCTTGATTTCCCGTGTCCATTCCCCCGCTGGTGACCGGCTGTTCAAGGTCGGTTTTCACCTGGACGGGTCCGCTATTGATCAGCCCGAGCGCGGCGTCGGTGCTGCCGTCGTCGCTATCGTCGGACTCACCCTTGTCCTTCTTCTTTCCGGACGACTGTTGGCTCTCGGCCTGCTGCTGCTCCTGCTGCTGCTGGCTTGGATCCGCCGTCGCAATCTGTGCCGTCGGGTTTGAGACCTGCTCGATCGGGCCGAGCACCGTCTGCGAGCTCTGCACGGCCGGCGGCGCCGGAGGCGGAGGCGGCGGAGGAGGTGGCGGTGGCGGTGGCGGTGGCGGCGGCGGAGGTGGGGGTGGAGGTGGCGGCGGCGGTGGCGGCGGCGGAGGCGGCGGTGCGCTGCCGATCGGCGTGCCGTTGATGGTTGAGCCTGTGGTGAATGTGCCGATGGTGGCAACAGCGGCCGCGAATGTGCTGCCCGTCACGGTGGCGCCGGTCGACTTAATCTGGCGACCGTAGGCAGTAACCGTGACTGAAGGTGGGTTGGTACCCGAATTGCTGTTGAGCAACGTCAGGTTGTGGTCACCGACGGTGACCCCGCCCATGCTCGCGGCCGTCCCGCTGTTCTGCACGAAGAAGGAGTTGCCGATGTCAACGACGATCCCGCCTGCGCCGACGAAGCCGTTGGGGTTTGCGGTGCCGCTATTGCTGGCGAGCAGTGTGTCGCGGCCCGTGAAATTGGGATTTGCTTCCAACTGGGTGAGGATCGAGCCTTGCGTGATCCAGATGTTTGGCGCGTTCAGCGTCAAGGTGCCGGCCAGACCTCCGCCGGGGTTGAACATGGAGATGGTGCCGGTGTCCGTGTTCACCTCAATCGCGTTTCCGGCATTCAAAGTCAGTGAGTCCGACGCGCCGGCGTCGATCCAGCCAAGATCGCCGAGGACATGGATGCTACCATTCGCGGTCCCGACGATAACGTGGCTGACACCGCCTCCAGAACTCAGGCTCCCGCCGATTTGCACGTCGCCGATCGTGATGTCCGGTGAGTTTGTTGCAGCGGCCGGCAAGGCATTTACGGTTACTGTCTGAGCTTCGATGTTCCCATTTTCGTCGAGGCCGTAGGCTCCGGCCGGGATGGTCAGCCCCGATCCGATGTACATGCCGAGGTCGTTGACCGAATTGAATGCAACCAAATTGGTTGTGCCCCGGACGCCGAGCGCTCCACCGGTCTGGATGTCGATATCTGCTGAAGTCGCAAAGATGCTGGCGGCGTTGACCGTGCCGGTAATAGTAGCGAGCCCGTTGGCCTCCAGGAAAGCGATTCCGTTGGTTCCGGTAACCGTGATGCTCCCGACGGACAGGTTCGTGCCCGCATAAAGATAGACGCCGGTGCTGGACGACAGGTTGTTCGCTGAGAGACTTCCGTTGGCGACGACTTCCAGAATGCCCGAAACGGTCAGGTTGCTGAGGGTCGCGGCGGCGCTTTCCTGAAGCAGCAGGAAGTCGTTAGTGAAGCTCACCGGCCCGCTGTTGGGACCGACTGTGACCGCCCCGTCGAGATCGGCAGTGATGCTCGAAGTAAACGTCGAGGCTCCTGCGGTGCCAAACGTGATGCCCCCGGTGCCGTTGCCGTTCGCACCTCCACCTGCGAGTCCCGCCGTAAGGAAAATCTGGCCGTTCTGGACCGTCGCTCCGGTGGCCGCCGGCGCGAAGCCGATACTGCCGCCCAACAGCATCGTAAGCGCTTGGTTCTTTGGAACCGCAACCATGTAGATTCGGTGATTGTCCAACGCGGCGACATTCGCCGGCCCGCCCGTCGTGCCAGTATGGACGATCCCGTTTGTGTCAGAGGTTCCTTTGCCCAGCGGCACCGAAAAGCCGAAAATCCCCGAATTGAAGTTCATCGAGACTTCGTCTGCTGCCAGGTACGCCGCCGAGCCCTTCACCTGGACGTTGCCGCCTTGCTCGACGCGCGGACCGATCATCGCGACATAGGAGTTGCGCGCATTGATCTGAGCGCCGCTGAGAACCTTGACCGTCCCGGCGTTGGCCGCGGTCTTCGAGAAGGATCCCGAAAAGTCGGTTCCGGTCGTGCTGATGAATCCGTTGGGAAGATCGAGGCTGCTGAGCAGCAGGCCACCGACGTCGATTGACGCGCCCGACCCGATCAGGATTCCGCCCGGGCTGTAGAACCAGATATTGCCGCCCGTGCTGCCACCGGCGAGCTTGCTCAAGATCGTGCCGTTGAGTTCGACCGTCCGTGTCGTGCTGGTCGGCACGATGCGGTTCAGTACAGTGAAATCCGCAAGGCCCGATGCACCCTGATAGGTCACCGTATTGCCGGCGGGCAGGAAGTTCACATTGCCGGTGCCCTGCGTATCGCTCGGCGCCCAATTGATCGTGGCGGTGCTGGATCCGATGTCGATGGTTTCGACACCAGGCGTGGATCGGGTGTATGAGACCGTGCCGGATACTGTCGTGGGAGCGCCCTGATAGGCTTGGGCCCAGGCACGTTGCGGAGTCAGCGCGACAGTAATCGCCAGTGTCGCGCACGAGATGAGCAGCTTCCCCCGCTTCACGCGGTACACGGGACACGCGGCGGCCGGCATCAATATCTCCATGGCCAAAGCCTGGTTGTCAGAGTGACGAGGAAACGTGGATCGGGCTTCCGTCCGGTCGTACCGACATGGGTGAGTGGAACAGCAACGCCGGCATCCAGGACGAAGCGGTCCCAGTTCACCCGGGCGCCGCCGCCGATCGAATTCAAATGCTGGGTGATGGTTACAACGATGCTCTGGTGTTCGTTGCTGACCCGCGCGTGATCCCAGAAGACATATCCCTCGACCGCGGCTCGCCGGGCGCTGGCGGGGATGCGGCTTCCATAGCGAAGTTCGGTCTGCGTTCCCCAGCCCCTGTCGCCCAGCAATGCACCCGGATCGTAACCGCGGCCGACCGTGTAATTGCCGGCCGAAAATTCCTCGAAGCTGAGCAACGACTGCCACGCATATTGCGCGCGCAGGCCCAGCGCGAAGGTCAGCTTGGGAATCGGCCGGACTTCACCATAGCCGGTGAAGCGCAACACCGTCGCGTCGGACTGACCTTCCAGCCGAGTTGGCGGAATGTCGCCGGGTCCGAGACAGTTGATGCCGAGCGGACCACAATCATGCGTTGCTCCTAACGCGTGCAATCCCTGTCGCAGCTCAAGCAGGCCGGTGACGTGCCACGGCGGCTCAGCAGGGGAGAACCCTGGGCCCGGGTTCGGCGATACTGCGTCCAACCCCAGCCGCAGGAATAGGACTCGAAGTCGGTCACGAGTCAGCGGCGAACGATTAAAATCGACGTCCTGGTTGACGATATCCATGCCAATTGAGCCGCGCACGGTCTCAGCCTGCTTCCGGACGAGCGGATAGCCGACCTCCATCGTCCCCAGCAGAGTCTTGGCGAGGATCTTGGCGTTGGGGACGGACGGGCGCGCCCAGGCGTAAGTGAATGAGCCGCCGAAGCTGAGACCTTGCGGCCCAAGGCGCATCTCATGCGCCAGCTGGACCGTTTGCTGTTCTTTGAAGTCGGACGTGCTGTAGACCGACAGAGAGGTGCGGTCGCCCATTCCTGTCAGTCCGAACAGCTGTCCCCGCAGCAAGCTGCCCCAACGTCCAAGGTCCTTCGATCCGCCATTCTGAACGACGAAGTCGGCATAAGCCGGGAGATGCTGGACGGTGACGTCGCCGATCACGTCACCCGGCGCCGTACCGGCGGGACGGAGAGTCAGTCGGACGGTGTAGCCAGGCAGGTCGCTCGCCAGCAGCAAATAGCGCTCGGCTTCGTAGCGATTGAAGAGCGGACGCTTGGTGAGTTGATTGAGATAGGCGGCGAGAACATTCTCGGCGCCAGACGCCTGGCCGCGCACCCGGACCTGGGTCAGCCGCGCCATCAAAACCTGGAAGTGTACGACGCCATCGCCGATACGCTGTTCGGGAACCTGGACCGCGGCGATGTAACCTGCGTCCCGGAGGATGGTCGCGGCGCGATCCCTGATCTCGCACACCGTGGAGATCGGTACGTCCTTTCCGACGAGCGGTGCATAAGCGGACGCGAGGTCGGCGCGGGTCAAACCCTGCAAGCCGTCGAACTCGGCGCCACGCAGCACGAAATGGATCGACTTGAAGTCCGGGCCATCGAGCGCGCACGGCGCCCGTTCTATGCCGCCTTCGACTTCCAACCGGCTCTGCGGCGGCGGTGTCGGGGCGACAGGGCGGGTCACTTCCTCGCGAGTTGGCGGGATGGCCGGGGGTACTGGCTGGGCAACAAGGCCCGTGGGCAATGTGCCAAGGACGGTGCACGCCACGAGGCGCGCAGCGGCCCGACGCGCGGTGCGGCCCGAGTTCTGAACTTGTCCAAATCCAAGCTTCACCCGGGGCGCCCCCTTCCCGAGAAGTCGAGTCGAATTTCGAAGAATAGTGGATTTAGAGCAATTTACCCAATCATCATCAACATGAATTTAACCATAGTTATATTCAGCCGCATTGATGACGGAACCGAAAGGCCCCCGGCGGCCTTGTACCGCTGTGGCTGACCCCGAGGAAACTGACCGACTTTCGTGGCCATGGTGGGCGCCCTGGGCAATGCTCTCCGTCGCCGCGACTTGCGTCCTGACCATCGCCGTCACCCTCTACGACATCCTATAGAGCGTAGGGTGGCTGACGCGCTGCCGCCTCCACCGCCGGCCATCGTGATCACCGGTAGTGCCCTGCCAGAGGCCAAGGCGGAGCGCGTCTATGCGGTCGAACGGATTGGCCCCCGTCTCATCGCGCAGTCGCCAACCCACGAACTCGACCAGCTTTTGAAGGAAGTGCCGGGCGTCCAGCTCTTCCGACGTTCGGATGCCAGGAGCGGCCACCCGACCAGCCAGGGCGTGACCTTGAGGGGGCTCGGCGGCACCGCGTCGAGCCGGGCGCTGCTCGTGCTCGACGGCGTACCGCAAAGTGACCCGTTCGGTGGCTGGGTGAACTGGCCCGCCTATGACGCGGCAGGTCTGTCCGACATACGCATCGTGCGCGGCGGTGGCAGCGTTGCGTATGGCCCAGGCGCACTCGCCGGTACGATTGAGATGACGAGCCGATCTGATGCCGGAGCGAGTGGCGAAATCGATGTAGGGAGCCGCGGTTCATTCGAAGGGCAGGGGAGGGGCGGCGTTCAGGCGGGCGGAGGCGTGCTCAGCATCAGTGGCCGAACGTCGCTTAGCGACGGCTTCATTCCCATCACCGAAGAGACGCGCGGCCCGGCGGATGAGCCCGCCCCGTATCGTGAGTGGAGCGGAAGGGCGCGCTGGGTCGCGCCCGTGGCCGATTTGACCGAACTGCAGGCGAATATTGCAGCGTTCCACGACTGGCGGACGCGCGGAACAGATTTCAGTAGTGACCGGACGAACGGGGCCGATGCTTCGCTAAGGCTGGTCGGGCGCGGCCGATGGCAGTGGAGTGCCCTGGGCTATTGGCAGTGGCGCAATCTTAGGAGCAGCACCGCTGGCGTCAGCCCGGGGCGCCTCACGGCGACGCGAGTGCTGCTGCAGGACAGCGTTCCGTCGCACGCCATCGGCGGGAGCATCGAAATGCGCCCGCCGTTGCACGATGGGATCGAACTGCGGATCGGCGCAGACGCTCGCCGAACATCCGGCGAGACGCGTGAGCTGGCCAATTATGTGGCTGGCCAGCCGACCCGCCGGCGAATTGCCGGTGGCGAGACCTGGACCAGCGGCTTGTTCGCCGAAGCATCGGCGCTGTTGAGTGGAATGACTTTGAGTGCGGGTGCGCGGTTGGACCGCTGGCAGGTAAGCAACGGCCATCTATTCGAGCAGACGATCGCGACGGGCACTGTGACTCGCGATGAGCGCGATCCGAAACGACAGGGGTGGTTGCCTACCGCACGCGGCGGCGTGCTCGCGCCGATTGGTGGCGGAGTGAGCCTGCGCGGCGCCGCTTACCTTGGCTGGCGAATGCCGACCCTCAATGAGCTGTTCCGGCCCTTTCGGGCTGCGTTGGATGCAACCGCAGCCAACGCCAATCTAGATCCGGAGCGTCTCGCGGGTGCGGAGGCAGGGGTCGAATTTAGCCGCGGTGCGTGGCGCCTCTCCGCTACGACCTTCGTCAATCGGCTTCGCGATGCCATCGCCAATGTGACGCTCGGCCATGGTCCTGGCTCGTTTCCACAGGTCGGCTTCGTCGCCGCCGGCGGCGCCTTCCGGCAACGGCAAAATGTCGACGCCGTGGCGGTGCGCGGGATTGAAGCTTCGGCCGAATGGGCGCGAGGGCCCTGGTCGCTCCGAGCAGGCGCTAGCCTCACTCGTGCGCGCATGCGGGCAAGTGGGGCCTCCGCTCTTTTGGACGGATTGCGACCCGCCCAGACACCCAGTTTCGCAGGCACATTGTCGGCGAGCTGGGAGAAGGGCGGAAAAGGCGCTTCGATCCTCCTTCGCCGCGTCGGCGCTCAATATGAGGACGATCTCAACACGCGCCTTCTCAAAGGCGCGACGACACTCGACGCTTTCGCCTCGTGGCCGCTAACGGACCGCCTTCAGGTGGTTGGCCGCGCGGAGAACATCACCAATGCCCTCGTGATGGCCGGGATCGGCGGTGACGGCTCGATCGAACGGGCGACGCCCCGAACCGTTTGGCTCGGTCTGCGGCTGCGTTGAAGCCCCAGGCCATGTGTGGAAGACTGATGACCTCAGCTCGGCGGGAGAGATAGATCGTGCAGCGAGACAGGGTCGACATCATCAGCAAGGTCCCGGCGATCACGCTAGGGTTCTGGATCATCAAAATCCTTGCGACGACGCTTGGCGAGACCGGCGGCGATTCGGTCAGCATGAGCTGGCTGGGCGAAACCACGCCTGAGGCCGGCGCGGGGGGCCTCAACGGCTACCTCGTCGGCTCTGCGATGTTCGGCGTAGCCTTGATCGTGCTCGTCTGGCTCCAGGTCCGGGCGCGAAGCCTCAACTCATGGCTGTATTGGGCGACCATCGTTGCTTCGACCACGTTCGGCACGACCCTCGCCGACTTCTGCACGCGATCGCTTGGTATCGGTTATCCGGGCGGCTCGCTGCTGCTGCTCGCCACCGTCCTGCTGTCGTTGTTCGCGTGGCACCGTTCCGTCGGCACGGTGAACGTCAACACGATCACGACGGCCAAGGCCGAAGCGTTCTACTGGATGACGATTACCTTCTCGCAGACGCTCGGCACGGCGCTCGGCGACTGGGCATCCGACGACTTCAGCGAGGGCGGCTGGGGGCTCGGCTATGGTGGCGCGGCCTTGCTATTCGGAAGTGCGTTGGCCGTCCTTGCGATCCTTTACTTCACAACGAAGGTGAACCGCGTAATCCTGTTCTGGGCGGCATTCATCCTGACCAGGCCGCTTGGCGCGACCGTTGGCGACTTTCTCGACAAGCCAATCGACAAGGGCGGCTTGGCGCTCAGTCGGCCGATCGCATCGCTCGTGCTCGCAGTCGCGATCGTCGCGCTCATCCTGCTCCTTCCGCAGCGGCCCGGCGGTCATCCTGGAGGCACGGAAGCGCGCACGTGAGTTTCGTCCGTTCGTTCGTTGCGCTTGCTTTGGCGAGTGCGGCTGCTCCCGCCTCTGCAGGTCCTCCGTACCTCACCGACGATCCGGTGCCGACGGATACCGGCCACTGGGAGATTTATGCGTTCGGGGCCGGGGAGGGCCGAGCATCGACTTTCGATGGCGATGCAGGGACCGACCTCAACTACGGGCCGGTCGAAGGCGTGCAGCTGACCGCAACGCTGCCTCTGAGCTTCTCGCACGAGCCAGCTGTGGGTTGGCGAACCGGCACGGGTGACGTCGAGTTGGGCGTCAAATACCGCTTCTTCCATGACAAAAATCGCGGACTTTCGGCTGCGATCTTTCCACGAGTAATTCTTCCCACGGCCAGCCACTCCCCAGGCGAGAGAGCCAGGTTCCTGCTGCCCTTATGGGTAGGCAAGGACTTCAAAGGAGGAACCAGCGTCTTCGGAGGCGGGGGCTACTTGATCAATCCCGGTGTCGGGAACCGAAACTTCTGGCAGGCAGCGATCGCAGTGACGCAGGACGTCAATTCAGACCTGTCTGTCGGCGCTGAAATCACGCGGCAAGGCCCAGACGTAACTGGAGGAACCGCTCAGACCCGAGCCGGCGTCGGTTCGATTATCGGCGTCTCGAAACATGCCAATATTCTGCTCTCGGCAGGTCCGACCTGGGCAGAGCACCGTACCGGCTATCATCTCTACGCAGCTTTGGGCTTTAACTACTGAGTTCCTAATTCACGTGATGGTAAAGGTCCGGACAGGGAGCATGGGCCATAGCCGCGCGAAGATCCAAAGGAACCGAGCGGGTGATTGCTCGATACATCTGCCGCGTCATCGGTCATCGACGATCAGGTCGATGGGCCTATGTCGTCGAGGGCCGTTGGCATAGCCGGTGCAAGCTCTGCGGCGCCCCGCTAGTTCGCAGGGGACCCTCCGACTGGCGCGAAGCTTCGTAAAGATCGGTCATTTCGCGCGCGAATAGAGAAAGGCCGTAATGTCTCGGGCGTCGCGGTCGCCAACGTTCAGGTCGGGCATTGCGGTGCCGGGCGACACCTGCTGCGGGTCGCGGATCCATTTCTCCATATTCTCGGGCTTGTTGGCGAGCTTCCCGGCGATGATGACCCGAAGGGCGATCCCGTCGAGCGGAGGGCCGACCATGCCGGTCGCGGTGCGGACACCCTCCACCGCGTGGCAGCTGCCGCAGCCATATTCGATGAACATGGCTTCGCCGCGGCTCGGATCACCGCCAGTCTCTGCGGCGGCATGCATCCGCATGCGGTCACGCTGCTCGACATATTTGTAGAGGATGCCGACCAGCGCGATGACGAACAGCAGCGCCGCGAGGATCGCGAAGAAGAGCTTAGTGGACAGGGAGCGCAGCATGGCCTGCCTCCGATGACCGTAACCATTTGTAGACGAGGATGATCGTAGCGATACCGTGAAAGGCCCCGCCTGGGATCCACATGATGAGGCCCGCGAGCCGCTGGTCGTCGACCGGATCGAGCCCGATGCCGGTCATCCCCATCGCCGCATAATCCGCATACCAGGGGCTCGAAGACAGGCTCATCAACGCGCCCAGCGCGCCGCCGATTAATGAGGTCACAAACAGGCATGCCGCGGAAACGCCATAGCCGCTGCCACGTCGGGGGTGGATCATGGACCACCAGAACAGCAGCGAGCTCAGGAAGAAACAGGCATGCTGGGTTACGTGCCAGGCAAAGCTGTCCAGCGCACGATCGAACAAAGGCGGCGCGTGCCACACCCACATCACAACGCCTTGAACGATCGTCGCCGTGACCGGCTCGGTCAGGCGGCGCCACAGCGATTGCAGCGGCGATTTCCAGCTTCCGCCCAAGCCTTGCCGGAGGGGGCGCGGGAGTCCCCAGGCGAGGACTCCGCCTGCGCTGGATGCGGCGAGCAGCAACGTCGCGACGAGCATGATCAACTCATGCTCGATCATGTGCATCGTGAAGCTTCGTTCGCCGGCCTCATGAAGCGGCGAGGTGAGCGACAGGGTCAGCACCGCCCAACCTGATAGGAACAGGCCCGGCCGCACCGGCGTCGTGGCGCGCTTCGCAAGGCGCGACCAGCCAACGAGGTAGATCAACAGCGAGAGAGCAAGCGGGACGGTCAACAGTGGATCGAGGGTCCAGCCCGGCTCTTGACCGTGGCCGCCATGGGCAAGCGCCGGGGCCGCGATGAACAAGAGGATCAGTGGGAGCAGCCTCATGCCCAGCATTGCGGGATGACCAAGGTGGCAATCGAGGGAAGAATGACTCCGATCGCGTAGAGCGCGCAGGCTAGCAGTCCGACGACTGCGACGAGGCGGCGGGCAGGCGCTTCCTCCCGCGCCGCATAGATTCGCCAAGAGCCGAGTGCCCCAAAGCCGATCACAATCAATCCTAGCAGCGTGGCAAGCAGAACAATCCACGGGCTTGAGAAGCGGCAGTCCTGAAAGGTGGAGTCCGATCCGAGCTGGTGGGTCAGGAAATAGCCGACCGTGCCAAGCGCCAGGCCGGCCCAGGGCATGAAGCGATCGCGGATACGCTCGCTCGTCTTCACAGCCGCGGCACCCAATAGACGAGCAGGTAGACCGGGATCCAAAGCAGCCAGACGTAGCGCCAGTAGAGGCAGTTCTCGTCGGTATCGACGAGGCGCCGGCCCTCCCACCCGACGTCGGTCATCATCAGTGCCCAGAGCACGATGGTGTCGCCCCAATCCGTAAGGATGTGCGTCGTGTGCAGGAACAGGATTGCCCAGACGATCGAGCTGTAAGCGTCGTCGGTCCAGCGGCAGTTCAAATTGTTGAACTCGAAACCGCGGATGATGAGCAGGACCGCGCCGGCGCCGATGATGACCGGCATCAGTCGCCTGATCGCGGGCACGTCCCGTTCGTGCGCCGCTTTCTTGATCATTGAATTCGGTATTTCGCTCAGCAGCATGATGATCAGGAACAGCGTGCCCCACAGGAGGTTCGGCGGCTGCCGGCCCTCTGGTGGCCAGCCCTGCTCGTGCCCCATCAGGAAGAAATAGGCGGCGAAGGCGAGCGCGAAGAAGGTGCCCTCGATGATCATGAAGCCGAGGATGCCCCACCAGGTGAGGCTGCTCGGCCCGAACTTGTGGGTCGGGAGGTCGGCGACGCTATCGGTGAAGCGTGGCGCGGGGATCATGTGATCACCGGCTCCGGATGGCGCTTCAATTCCTTCGGCCAGAACCATGCCGCCGCCGCGATCGCTGACGGGATTGTTCCGAAAACGATCGCCCACGGTGAGAAGATCGAGGTCACGAAGAATATGCCGACCGCACAGGCCGTGACGAATGGCCACAGGCTCGCCGCCGGGACTGGCTCGCGAACATCCGGCGCCGCGGCGACCACAGTGGTCAGCAGCGTTTCCTTTTCGTCCACACGCAAGCCGGTGACGACGGGAAGGTCAGCTACATTGTCCCAGAGCGGCGTTCGGCTTTCGACGACCGGGATGTGCGCGAAATTGTAGGCCGGCGGCGGCGACATGGTCGCCCACTCCAGGCTCGCGGCGCCCCAGGGGTTCGCTGGCGCGGGAATGCCGCGATAGAGCGATACGATGCCATTTACGACGAAGATCACGACGGCGGCGGCAACGACGAACGCGCCGATGCTGGACAGTAGATTGGGGAGCTCGAGGCCCAGGCCCGCGGGGTAAGTGTAGACGCGCCGCGGCATGCCGAGCAGTCCGCTGAAATGCATCGGGAAGAAGGCGAGCTGGAAGCCTAGGAACAGCATCCAGAAGCCGATCTTGCCGAGCGTCTCGCTCATCATCCGGCCGGTGATCTTCGGATACCAGTAGGTGAGGATCCCGAGCAGCGGGAAGACCGCTCCGCCGATCAGCACATAATGGAAATGTGCGACGATGAAGTAGGTGTCGTGCAATTGCAGGTCGAGCGGCACCGAGGCGATGATGACGCCGGTAAGGCCGCCGATCACGAACGTGACGATGAAGCCGACGACGTAGAGCATCGGCACCTGGAAGCGCGGGCGGCCGTCCCACATCGTCGCGAGCCAGCAGAAGATCTGCAGCCCCGTCGGGATTGCGACCGTCATGCTCGCCGAGGTGTAGAAGCTGTAGCCGACCCGCGGCAGGCCCGTCGCGAACATGTGGTGGACCCACAGCCCGAACGCGAGGATGCCCGTCGAGATCAATGCGAGGACGACGACCGGATAGGCGAATACCGGCCGGCGGCAGAACGTCTCGACCATGACGCTGACGAACCCGGTGGCCGGCAGGAAGATGATGTAGACCTCGGGGTGGCCGAAGAACCAGAACAGGTGCTGCCACAGCAGGGCGTCGCCATGCTCGTAGGCATTGTAAAAGTTGGTGCCGACCAGCCGGTCGGAAATGAGCATTCCCGAGCAGAGCGCGACTGCTGGCATCGAGAAGATGATCATCACCGCCACGACCAGCATCGCCCAGGCGAACAGCGGCATGCGCGCCAAGGTCATCCCCGGAGCCCGCGTCTTGAGGATGGTGCAGACGAGCACCACTGCTGCGGCAAGCGCGGCGACTTCGGTGAAGGTGATCATCTGGGCCCAGACGTCGGCGCGCTTGCCCGGCGAGAATTGCGGGCCGGACAATGGCGTGTAGGCGAACCAGCCGATGTCGGGGCCGATGTTCAAGACGAACGCGATCCACAGCATCAGCCCGCCGAATAGGTACATGAAATAGCTGAAGGCATTTAGCCGCGGGAATGCGGTCGAGCGCGTGCCGAGCATCAGCGGGATGATGAACACCGCGACGCCTTCCATGACCGGCACGGCGAACAGGAACATCATTGTCGAGCCATGCATCGTGAACAGCTCGTTGTATCGTTGCGGGCTGATAAGGTTGCTGTCCGGCCTCGCAAGCTGCAGCCGCATCAGCAGCGCAAGGAAGCCGCCGGCAGCGAGGAACAGCAGCGCCGTGATGATGTATCGGCGGCCGATCTCCTTGTGGTCCACGGTCGCCAGCCAGCCGATGATGCCGGGCGGGCGGCGCCAGGCGCGGTCCAGCCGCGCCTCGAGCCTCGGCCCTGTGAGCTTCGGCCCATCGCGAACGATCTTCTTGCACTCCTTCGCGAGCCGCTCGTCCTGCTCTCGGATTTCGGGCGGCTCGTTCATTTGAGCGTCTTCAGATAGGCGATCACGGCGTGGAGCTGGTCGGGCTCCATGCCGATTGTCGGCATGTGGTTCCCGGGCTTGATCGACTGCGGGTCGGCAACCCACCCGTAGAGATTGCCCTCGCTCATCGGCATGGCCCCGGCAGCGATGCTGCGGCGGCTGGCGAGGTGTGTCAGGTCGGGGCCGACGGTGCCGTTGGCGGGCGTTCCGGCGATGGCGTGGCAAGCGGAGCAATTGCGGCTGGTCACGAAATTGTAGCCCGCGGTCGCGAGCGGCGTTGCCGGAGGTGGCGCCGACTGCAACTGATGCCGCCACCAGTTGAGGAAATCGCCGTAGCTGTCGACGTCGACGGTCAGCGCCATCTTGGCATGCTCGGCACCGCAATATTCGGCGCATTGGCCGCGATAGATGCCGACCCTCGTCGGGGTGATGCTGATGTCATTGACGCGGCCGGGGATGAGGTCCTGCTTGCCCGCGAGGCTCGGGACCCAGAAACTGTGGATCACGTCGTCGGACTGAAGGACGATCTGCGCTGGCACGCCGACGGGCAGGTGGATCTCGTTCGCGGTGTGGAAGGTCTTCGACTTGTCGCCCGCCTCGTATCTGACGTCCCACCACCATTGCTTGGCAGTCACGGTCACCAGCAATTTCGGCCGCGCCGCCGCGCTCGCCATTGAGCGGTCGGTAAAGAAGCTCGCGATCGCCAGGCCGACAAGCCCGGTGGCGACCAGAGCGCCCCAGCCGATCAGGCCAGTGCCCATCAGCGGATCGGATTCGTGATGGCGGCCCTCCTCCATGACATTCGCCTGCGAACGGCGGCGGCGGGCGATGCCGGCAATCAGGAAGGTGATCACCAGCGCGTACATCACCGCGCAAACGACCAGGAAGATCACGAACAGGATATTGAACTGCCGGGCCTCGACCGCGGCGTCGGAAAAGGTGCTTTGGTAATGCTGATAGCTGCAAGCGCCCGCGGAAAGTAGGAGAGCTGCGGCGGCCATGCGCAGGCGCGCGATCATTGGTCGGCCGTGTCCGAATTGTGCAGCCGCTCGTGCGCCGTCAGCGTCTGCGGCGTGCCCGCGCTCATGGACTCCGCGCGGCTTGATACGGCGTCCTTGCTCGGCTGGCCGGATAACGAGCGGACAAAGGCCGCGATTTTCCAGATCTGGTCTTCGGTCAGCTTGCTGCGCCACGCGGGCATGCCGTTCGGCCGGCCCTCGGCGATGCTGGTCGCGATCTGGTCGATGCGGCCGCCGTAGCGCCACTCGTCGTCCATCAATGGCGGACCCATGCCGCCGCCGCCATGGAAGTGGCAGCCGACACAGTTCATCTGAGTGTAGAGATACTGGCCCTCGGAAATGGCTGCCGCATTATTGTCGTAGAGCTTGGCGCGTGGATCGGCCGTCTGCGGAACGGTGCCGCCGGGCCAGATGGTGTCCGGGCTGGGGCCGGCTGGGACGGTCTCGCCGATGGGCTTGGAACGGCTATGCCGCTCCTCCCGGTCGCAGGCCGTCAGGGCCAGCGCGCCGACGCCGAGGACGAGGAGGCTAACGCGGAAGCGTGAAGACATAGAGCATGCCTCCCGCTGTGGTTTTCATCGGGAGGTCCTTGACGGCGTTGGTGAAGCCAAGAGCGCCGGTCGGATCGCGCGTGTCGAGCTTGTTGGAAACGACAGCACCGGCCCAGCCGCCGACACCGGCGACCACTGCGACGTACTGCCTTCCGTCGGGGCCGCGATAAGAGATCGGCTGGCCGATGATCCCGCTACCCGCCTTGAACTGCCAGAGCAGTTTGCCGTTGCGTGCGTCAACGGCCTTGAACCAGCCGTCCATCGTTCCGTAGAAAACGACGCCACCCGCGGTGACCAGGGCGGGGCTCCACACCGGCAGGTCTTCCGGTATCTCCCAGATCTTCTTCTGATGGATGGGGTCCCACGCGGTGAATGCCCCCCGGTTTCCGCCGGGGCCGCCGTAATATTTCACGTCCGCGCCGACGTACGGCGTGCCGGCGATGTAGTTGGCCTCCATCGCCCCGAAGTCCATGCAGAGGTTGTTGTGCGGGATGTAGACGAGACCAGTGACGGGGCTGAATGCCGATGGGTTCCAGTCCTTCATTCCGGGAGCAGCTGGGCAGATGTCGCGCACCACGCGGCCGATCTTCGTGTCCTTGTCGTGGTTCGGGACCATTCGCCCGGTCTTGAGATCGACGCCCTTGTATGCGTTGATGTAGCCGAAGGGCGCCGCCGACAGCACCTGTCCCGTCCGCCGGTCCTGGACGTAGAAGAACCCGGCGCGAGCCGGTCGGAACATGACGGGGCGGCGACCGCCCTGCCACGGAATGTCGGCGAGGATGATCTCGTTGATGTCGTCGTGGTCGAACAGGTCGTGCGGGGTCGTCTGATAATACCAGACCGCTTCGCCAGTGCTGACGTCGCGGGCGAAGACACCTGTCGTCCATTTATTGTCGCCCGGACGCTGGTCGGGGTTCCAGGGACCAGGATTGCCGACTCCGTAATAAATCAGCTTGGTTACGGGGTCGTAGCTCAACCAGCCCCAGACGGTCCCACCGCCGATTTTCCAGGCCTCCGAGGGCCAGGTTTTGACTCCCAGGTCCTTGCCCTGGTCCATGGCGTAGAATGGCTTGAACCGCGAGCCGATCAGGACGTCCTTGTCGGGGCCGGTGTTGAACGCCTTCCAGGCGATCTTGCCGCTGCCTTCGTCGAGCGCTGCAATCCAGCCCCGGACGCCCATCTCGCCGCCTGAGTTGCCGACCAGCACTTTGCCGCCCGCGACGAGCGGCGCCATCGTGATCGTCTCGCCCATCTGGATATTGCCGAGCTGGGTGCGCCAGACCTGCTGGCCGCTGTTGGCGTCGACCGCAATCGTCTGCCCGTCGAGCGTGTTGAAGAAAATCCTGCCGTTATCGTAGACCGCGCCGCGGTTGACCGTGTCGCAGCAGGCGACGCCCTGTGAGGCCGCCGCTGGCTTCGGCTTGAACACCCATTTCGTTGGCGCGCCGGGCTTCGTGAGGTCGAGCGCATAAAGGTAATTCGGGAACGGGGTGATCAGGTACATCGTGCCGTTCACGACGAGCGGCGGGGCCTCGTAGCCATGGGTGGTCGCGGTCGAAAAGGTGAAGCTTAGCGCGAGCTTGGAGACGTTTGCGGGCGTGATCTGGTTGAGGCCGGAAAAGCGCGTCGCGGCATAGTCCTTGCTCGGCATCACCCAATTGCCGTCGTCCGTGGGAGACGCTGCTGCCGGCGCAATAGCGTGGTCGCCAGCAGGCACATTGCTGCTGACGATGGCTGATCCGGAAGGTTGAGGTTTCGACCGGTTACACGCGCTCAGCACGAGAGCTGACGAAAGGATATTGACGAAAAGCGCGTAACCAGATCGTCGCATCACGCCCCCGTAAAACGCCGGCAGCGAAGCTCGGCGGTAAGTACCAGGAGCTTCCTGTCGTGAGCGAAAACCTCAGCGTCGACAGTGGTTCCCGAATCGGCTGTCGGCACTAACCAAGGTTAGTCAAAAATCTGGCTGCTCAACGGCCGTTCCCTAACCTCCATCAGCTTTGGCAACCGTTGCTCGGCTACGGCGTTGCGGAGCAGCCTACCAACCAGGAGACTGAAAATGGCAGCGACCAAGAGCGGAGGATCGAAGCGCGGTTTTGCGGCGATGGATCCCGCCAAGCAGCGTGAGATTGCGAGCAA